>CAJORC010000159.1 GCA_905236615.1 uncultured Lachnospiraceae bacterium | reverse complement strand
TTTCTATATACGGGACGATGAAGTGAAGAAAGCCGTGGAGAAAAGAGACGCAGCGATGTCTGAGGATTATCCTGAGATCGTGAGCAGACTGACTTTGCTTTTAAGTGCAGGAATGACCATCAGAGGCGCATTTGAAAAGACAGCTCTGGATTATGAAAAAGACAGGCTAAGAGGAAAGTGCAGTGAACGTTATGCTTACGAGGAAATGCTGGTAACGGTCAGACAGATGAAAAGCGGAAAGAGCGAGATGTCAGCTTATCAGGAATTTGGGAGCAGGAGCGCATCAGCCCGTTTTAACAAGCTTGGTTCACTTTTAAGTCAGAACCTGAAAAAAGGAAGTGCAGGTCTTCTCAATATTTTAGAGTACGAGACCAAAGATGCTTTCGAAGACAGAAAAGCGATAGCCCGAAGGAAAGGTGAAGAGGCAGGTACAAAGCTTCTTCTGCCGATGGGAATGATGCTGGTGATAGTTTTAGTCATAGTGGTTGTTCCTTCGATAATAACATTCGCGTGAAAATTCATATTGAAAGGAGGTGATGAAAATGTTTAAGAGATTTCTTAAGGAAGAAGATGCCATGGGAACAGTTGAAGTGGTACTTATAGTTGTCGTGCTCGTTCTGCTCGTAACCATATTCAAGAAGCAGATCCAGCCTGTAGTTGAAAAGGCACTGAAGAAGATCAATTCCGATGCAACATCAATTATCGGATAAAAAATTTACTGTAAGGAAGTGAGTCATGAAATACAAAGGATCGGTAACGGTATTCTTAAGTCTTGTAATGGGAATAGTAATGTCACTTATATTGATGACTGTTGAAAGTGCACGCTGCAGTGCCGAAAAAATGAGAATAGAAATGCTTACCCGTATGGGACTTGAGTCGATATTTGCAGAATACAACAGAGAACTCCTGAACCGCTATGATCTGCTTTTCATAGACTCCTCTTATGGCAAAGCGTCATCGTCGTTAAAGGAAACGAGAGACCACCTGAAAGATTACTTATCATATAATGTCCGGCCGTCCAAAGGGATAATATCCCCCGGAGCCGGAGATATATATGGTATGAAACTGAAAGAAGCGGAAGTCTGCAATCCGTCTTATGCGACAGACAATGCGGGAAGAGTATTCAAGCGGCAGGCGATAGAAGCCGTGAAGAACCGCTATGGAGCCGGGATTGCCGAGAAAGCAGTCAGTCTGAAGAATAATTATGACGGGAGCGGAATAAAAGATGAGAATGTAGAAAAAAGAAGAGAAGAAATTAGAAAAGAGCTTGAAGGAATTGAACTTGATGACAAAGGAAAAAAGCTGAAGGAAGTTTTTGATAAACGGCAGGGAAATATTGCAAGTCTGATATACGGGCTTTCGGTAAGACCGGCGTCAACAGAATTAAAGCTTAAGGGACTTGCATCTTATCGTAAAAATAAAGAAGGGATCGGTCTTGTGCGGCCCGATACAAACCCTGACAGTTTATTGAATGAAAGACTTTTTGAACAGTATCTTTTATGGAAATGTTCAAGCTTTACAAACGACCTTGGACATGAAAGCTGCAGATATGAGATCGAGTATATCATAAACGGGAAAAATACGGATACTGCGAATTTAAGGGAAACAGTTACAAAGCTTTTCTTTCTGAGGGAAGCTGCGGATACGATGGCAATTTACAGGGATACAGGTAAAAAAGCGCAGGCAGAAGCAGTCGCAGTTCCTATTGCTGCAGTGGTAGAGGCTTTTTTGGGGGTTGATATAAAAGAGCCCCTCAAAAATATGATACTTGTAAGCTGGGCATTCGGTGAAGCGGTAACTGATGTGAGAGTACTTCTTCGGGGAGGAAGAGTTCCGCTGGTAAAAGATTCCTCTGACTGGAATATAAAGACTGTACTTGGAATAAGATATTTTTACTTAAATTACGGAAAGATGTCTGATAGCGGATTAAGTTACAACGATTACATGACGCTTTTTCTTATGACGGTAAACAAAAAAGATAAGGCGATGAGAGCAATGGATATTATAGAAATGAATCTCAGAACGACAGCAGGAAATTCAAATTTCAGGATGGATGGCTGTGTGGAATATCTGGAAGCAAGGCTGAAATTTAAGGACCGGTCAGGAAGAAAGTTTGAGATTAGGCGGGATTACAGTTATATGAATGTCATAGAGTAAGGAGGCAGTGACGGGTGACCTTTTATATTAAAAATAAATTCCCCAAAATTCCCAATGAAAAATTTAACAGAAAACAAATTCTATTAAAGGAGAACCCCAATCCAGAAGATGAATATAAAAGGGCATCCGTCACTGCCTCCTTGAAAAAGGTGAAAGGAAGTATGACTGTTGAGGCCGCTCTGGTACTCCCACTCTTTCTTTTTGCAATGATAGCTTTGATATACATGACGGAAGTTTTAAGGTTTTCCGGAAATCTGCAGACAGCTATGTCGGAGACCGCCAGAGAGGCTTCGGTCTACAGCTATCCATTTAAAGAACTTACCGGGAAGAGTTCGATCGGCGGAGCGGCAGGCTCAAAGATAATGGGAGCTGCAGGTGCTAAAGCTGTCGTGATTGAAATGCTGGGAAAAGATTATATAGCAGGATCGCCGGTGAGATCGGGCAGCGGAGGAATAAGCTTTATACATTCGGATATACTTAAGGATGAAATGATTGACCTTGCAGTAGTCTGGAAGACGGACATTCCCTTTATTCCGGATGAACTGAGACCGGTAAAGATAATTGACAGGGCAAGGGTCAGGGCTTTTACCGGATATGATAATACACATGGCTCTGAGAGCGGATCGGATGAAGAGGAGACGATAGTATATGTCACCGATTATGGAAAGGTTTACCACACAAGCAGGGAATGCAGTCATCTAAAACTCACTATAATGACGGTGGGTAGATCGGAAGTTAAATCTAAAAGAAACGAATACGGAGCGAAGTATTATGAATGTGAGTATTGCGGTGATAAGAGCAGTACAGGTTATTTTATCACAACGGATGGGGACCGATATCATACATCAAGAAGCTGCCCGGGATTAAAGAGAACCATACACGAAGTTTATTTGTCGGAAACAGGATTACCGGCCTGTTCGGCCTGCGGGAGATAGGAGCTTATAATGAGTGTTTTTGCCGGAATGTTATTGATGATATTTTTGATCATATCAGCTGTAACAGACCTTAGAGAAAAGAAGATATATCTGAAGTATGCAGCGGTGTTTCTGGTTCTTGGAATGAGTTTGAACATAACGGGATTTAACATAGGCGTTGGAGATGCAGCATTCGGAATGGCTATAGGATTTGCATTGATAGGTCTTTCATTTATAACAGGAGAAAAAATAGGATTCGGAGATGGGATTGTTTTTTCTGTTACGGGTGCTTATCTTGGATTTTTCGGAAATCTGCTTCTGCTGTCAATGTCGGTCTTTTTATGTGCCTGCTTTTCGACGGGAGCACTGATAATAAGAAAGGCAGACAGAAACAGCAGGATACCGATGATACCTTTTCTGCTGGTTCCTGCATTGTATGAACTAATAATGGCGGTATTATGAGAATAAAAAATCGAAGAAAATACAACGGATATTTTACGGTAGAAATTGCTCTGCTTTTTCCGGTCATTTTTTCTGTAATAGTGCTTATCATTTATACGGCATTCCTCGTCCATGACAGGGCGGTACTTGACAGCGCTGCCTATGAGGCGGCTCTGCGGGGGAGCGCAATTACTTATAAAGATGCGGATGTTAAGGGAAAAGTAAAAAGAGAAGCGGAAGAGCTTCTTAGGAACAGACTTTTTGTAACTAAGAATACAAAGGTTGATGTGGAAGTTAATATGCTGCAGATCAAAGTGACCTGCGGAGGAGATTTCAGGATACCGTCAGGACTTGTCTGGACGGGAAGTTTAAGGCAAAAAGGAAGGCATATTGAACTGACAGGTATTGCGGCAAGGCTGAATGCCGGTCAGGTGATAAGAGATACAAGAGCTATAAAAAATATGATGGAGCTGGGAGATGGAGATAAAGATTCAAAACGAAAATCATCGCATGACGATGACAGTAAAAAAGGAAAATCCGGAAAAAGTATCACTGCAGGAAAAGATGCTTTTGAAAAACAGCATTAAGGGTGTTGCGAAATTACAGCTGACCTTTCTCAACGGCGAGGCATTCTACAGGATAGATCTGAAAAAATATAAAAGCCTTAAAATGCTTTATGACGGGAAAAAACTTGGATTTAAGGATATCTATTTTTTGCTGAAAAGCCTGTCGGAGCTGCTTTCACGGCTTGATGATTATCTGTTGAAAGCAGAGTCGCTTTTGCTATCGGAGGAATATATTTATTTTGATGAGCA
>CAJORC010000158.1 GCA_905236615.1 uncultured Lachnospiraceae bacterium | reverse complement strand
TCCACAATCTGATCTCCCTGATAATATCCGCCCCGCAGATAAAGAAGAGTTCGTCATCGGGATTCAGGGCACGGAGTTCCTCCAGTGTTTCGTAAGTATAAGTCCTGCCTTCGCGCTTTACCTCAATGTCCGATACCTCGAAATGCGGATTATCCTCTACCGCTATCCTGCACATCTCGAGTCTTATCTTTCCTTCGGGTATGCTTAATTTTTCCTTAAAATAAGGATTTCCGCTGGGCATTATCAGAACCCTGTCCAGAGAAAAATCCGAATATGCCTGTTCGGCAATTATCAGGTGGCCTATATGAATAGGATTAAAGGTTCCACCCAGTATTCCGCATTTTCCCATATTTTCCCCTGATCAGGCCTTAGGCAGCTCTATCTTAGGTTCCTTCGCAGGTCTGTAAAGTGTGATCTTCTTACCTACAACCTGAACAAGAACCGACCTTGTTCTCTCAGAAACGGCCTCGGCTATTGAATGAACGTCATCATCACAGTTCTTAAGTACGCTTATCTTAATGAGTTCCCTTGCAGCGAGAGCTTCATCAATCGCATTTGTGAGTTCAGGTGTAAGACTTGACTTGCCCACCTGAAATATAGGATCTGTAGTCATTGCGATACTTCTTAAAAAAGCTCTCTGCTTTGTTGTTATCTTCATCATAAAAAATCAATTACCTCCTGATTTCCGTCAATCCTTAAAATACTCAAAATGGAAACCGTATATCTTAACAGTATCGCCGTCTTCCATGCCAAGTGCCTCAAGTCTTTCAAGCGCTCCGCTTTCACGTATAAATTTCTGGAAGAAGACAAAACCTTTTTCAGACTCAAGATTGGTATATCCAAGCATCTTTTCGATACGGGGTCCCTCAAGAACATACCAGTCATTCTTCTCATCATAGGAAACATCATAAGGGAGCTTGTCAGCTACATGCTCTTCAGGGAAGAATTCCTGCTCATAAACAACCTTTTCATCCTGATGCTCATTTAAGAGCTGCCTTACCCTGCCCATGAGTTCTTTCACGCCTTCGCCCGTTACTGCCGAGACAGACATTACTTCAAATCCCTTAGGTTCGAATTCCTTTCTTATACGCTCCACGGGATTCTCTTCCCCGTCCTCTGTCTGGACTGCGTCTGTCTTGTTCGCAACGATTATCTGGGGCTTCTTTGAAACGTCCGAGCTGTATTTCTCAAGTTCCTTATTTATGCTGTAAACATCCTCGACCGGATCCCTTCCGTCAGTTCCCGCAGCATCGACCATGTGTATGAGCACTCTTGTACGCTCGATATGCCTGAGGAATTCATGTCCAAGTCCGACACCTTCCGAAGCACCCTCGATAAGTCCCGGTATATCGGCCATTACGAAACCACCGCCGTCAGGGAAATCCACAACTCCCAAGTGCGGCTGCAGTGTCGTAAAGGGATAATTGGCTATCTCAGGCTTTGCATTTGTTACACGGCTGATAAGCGTTGACTTTCCGGCATTAGGAAAACCTACAAGGCCAACATCCGCAATACATTTAAGCTCCAGCAGAACTTCAAGTTCCATTGCATCCTGTCCCGGCTGTGCATATTTTGGAGCCTGCATCGTTGAAGTCGCATAATGCATGTTTCCGTTTCCGCCATGACCACCCTTAAGTATGGTAACACGGCTGTTCTCGCCCGACATATCAACAATAACCTTGCCGCTCTTGGCATCTTTTACCACTGTTCCCTCGGGAACTTTTAATATAAGGTCTTTTCCGTTTTTTCCGTGCATGCGCTTTTTAGCGCCTTCTTTACCATCTTCAGCGGAAAACTTACGCTTGAAACGAAAATCCGAAAGTGTATTTACCCCGTGATCAACCTGAAATATTACAGAGCCGCCGTCTCCGCCATCTCCGCCATCAGGTCCGCCTGCAGGCACATATTTTTCACGGCGGAAGCTTACATGGCCGTCTCCGCCTTTACCCGATCTTATAATTATTCTCGCTTTATCTGCAAACATATATATCTCTCCTATATATCATAGATATATTAATACCTGTCACAGCAGTAATCACCTGCAGAACTGCTTTCCTCTCACCGATAAAGTAATCCTGCAGCAAATTACTGCCTTTAGTCCAAAAATTATTAAAGAAGGAGTTTCAGACTATGAAACTTCCGCCAAAAAATACTGCCAAAAGCTCCATGCATCCGAAACCCCTTCCTTTTCATAGCAATTCCTCTTTAATAAGGATTATTCTGCTGCCTGCTCAACTGCATACACGCTTGCCTGAGTGCGGTATCTGCCAACTCTCTCAAATCTGCAGATTCCGTCAATCTTAGCGAAAAGTGTATCGTCTCCGCCTCTGCCTACGTTCTTACCCGGGTGAATATGGGTTCCACGCTGTCTGTAAAGAATATTTCCAGCCTTAACGAACTGGCCGTCTGCTCTCTTCGCACCTAATCTCTTGGACTCGGAATCACGACCGTTCTTGGTTGATCCTACTCCCTTTTTGTGAGCGAAGAACTGAAGGTTCATATTTAAC
>CAJORC010000157.1 GCA_905236615.1 uncultured Lachnospiraceae bacterium | reverse complement strand
TTGTGCTTGCACTGCTGGTCCTTCTGATTGTAGCGGGAATGGATTACAAGATCGTGCTTCAGGCTGATTATATTCTTCTGCTGACATTTATTGGATTCTTTATATTTACCGGAAATATGGGAAAGATCCCGGAGATAAGAAGTTTTTTGCAGACAGTTGTAAGCGGCAGGGAATTTATCGTGTCGGTAATAACGAGCCAGTTTATCAGTAATGTTCCGGCAACGCTTATGCTTTCGGATTTTGCGGCGGACAAGAGGCAGCTGCTGACAGGTGTTAATGTTGGCGGACTTGGTACGCTCATTGCATCCATGGCAAGTCTGATATCATACAAGGCATATACAAGTGCCAACAGGGAGAAGGCGGGTAAGTATTTTCTCGTATTCACCACTGTGAACATAGTGTTTTTAGGAGTCATGCTTGCACTGCACATGATCATTAATTAATCTACTGCACCGGAGGCGGGGTAAATCCTGCACTCCGGTGTTTTACTTGTAGTAAAAATCTAAATATTGTATAATAAATTGTTTTGTGTGATAAATATTGATTAAAGGAGCAGACTCATGCTTTCTGTTTTATATAATATTGTAATAATGCCACTGGTTCTTATAATGGAACTCATTTTTTCGATCGGATACCGGGCTTTTTCAAATCCGGGACTGGCGATAATAGGCGTAAGCCTCGGAGTTAACCTTCTCTCATTTCCTCTTTACAGGAGGGCGGATGCCATACAGGATGAAGAGAGAAATATCCAGAAGAAAATGGCTCCTTATATTAAGCATATCAGGAAATCATTTAAGGGTGATGAGCGTTTCATGATCCTGCAGACCTACTACAGGCAGCAGAATTATTCGCCGCTGATGGTCTTCAGGGGATCGCTTCCTCTGCTATTGCAGATACCGTTCTTTACGGCTGCATACAGGTATCTTTCGAATTTAAGTCTCCTTAATGGAGCCTCCTTTTTTATTTTTAAGGATCTGGGAACGCCGGATCAGCTCATACATATAGGAGGTCTGAGTTTAAACCTGCTTCCCATACTGATGACGCTGATAAACTTTGTATCGGGTTATATATACACGAGAGGATTCCGGCTTAAGGACAAGGCACAGCTTTACATGCTTGCTCTTTTCTTTCTGGTTTTCCTTTATCATTGTCCGTCGGGACTGGTATTCTACTGGACTCTGAATAACCTTTTTTCGCTCTGCAAGAATATATTCCTTAAACTGGTTCCGAACCCGAAGAAGGTTCTTGCTTATTTGTTATCACTGCTTTCGCTGGTCGTATTTATAGCTGCGGCAGAAAAGGGACTTCTTTATTCGGTTACCAGAAATGTCCTTATGATAATCGCATTTATAATATGTAATATCCCGAGGATAAAGATTGCGCATCCGGGGCTCGGAAGACGCGGCGGAGCTGTGATCCGGAGGATAAAGAAGTATTTTCCGGAGAGTCCCTCTTCGAAGATGGCGATTGTTACGGGAGTTTTCCTTACGGTATTTATGGGAGCGATTATTCCTCTCGCTGTTATCGGTGCGTCTCCCCTTGAATTCATTGATAAGGATGACTATATCAATCCGCTGGGATATATCCTGACAGATCTTTCGATATGTGCAGGCTATTTCCTTGTATGGGGCGGTGCGATCCTTTACGGCTTTGCTGACAGGAAGGGCAGGAGAGTCTACAACCTTGCGATCTACCTGATCTCGATATGCGCTATTGTTAACTACATGTGCTTTAACAGGAATTTCGGAAGCATAACGATCGACCTGATCTTTGACAGGATTCCCTCTTTCAGCCTGACGGAAATAGGAATAAATCTCCTTGCGCTCTTGCTTATAATTCTTGTCGCAGCCGGGATTTATCATAAATTTCCCAAGTTTATCGAGAGAGTTTACATTGCCCTGCTTCTGGGTTCGATAATTTTTGCAGGCTTCAATCTGTTTAAGGTTAATTCAGAGCTTTCTGCGTCGGACGAGGTTAAGGAAGCCAAGGCGGCAAAGGAAGAAGCAAAGCCTTTTATCACACTTTCAAGGACCGGAAAGAATGTCATAGTTCTTATGCTTGACAGGGCGATAAGCGGCTATGTGCCTTATATGTTTAATGAGAGCGAAGAGCTTAGGAACCAGTTTGCGGGATTTACATATTATCCAAATACGCTTTCATTCGGAGAACATACAAACTATGGTTCACCGGCGATCTTCGGCGGATATGAGTATACTCCGACGGAAATGAATAAGCGTGACAGTGAGCCTCTTGTTGACAAGACAAATGAGGCGCTTAAAGTAATGCCGAAGCTCTTCTCGGAAAACGGATATAGTGTGACGGTTACAGACCCGCCGGATGCGGGATACAAGACGACACCGGATATTTCAATATATGATGGAATGGAAGGTGTCAAGGCTCTGAATACCGAGACCGGTGATTATTTTGCATTGTTGTCTGACGAGGCGAAGAAATCCTACAATTCCCAGAATCGTTACAGGAATTTCTTCTTTTACAGCCTTTACCGTGTGATGCCGAGACTCTTGCAGCCTTCGGTCTATGACAGGGGATATTATCTTTCCGTGGAAGAGAGTAATATCACGAAGAAGTTTCTTGAACGCTATTCGGTGCTGTCTGCGTTGAAGGAAGTTACGACTATAACTGATGACGGACAGAATCAGTTCCTTATGATGCAGAATTCAACACCTCATAATCCTGTTGAACTGCAGCTTCCGGATTACACACCGAAACAGGATGTGAAGAACGGCGAGTATACGGACAGTTCACTCTATACGATTGACGGTGTGACAGCCAAAGTGCTTGAGGATCCTACGCCTTATCATTACCATGTTAATATGGCTTCATTTATGAGACTGGGAGAGTGGTTTGATTATTTGAGGGCAGAGGGTGTTTACGATAATACGAGGATTATCATTGTTTCTGACCACGGATATGCTCTGGGACAGTTTGATTATATGATAATGGATGACGGTCTTGATGTTGAGGCAGTAAACCCGCTCCTGCTCTATAAGGATTTTTCGGATACTGAAAGCAGGACGGACAACAGCTTCATGACCAATGCCGATGTTCCTACAATGGCAATGACGGGACTTATCGAAGATATGACCAATCCTTTTACGGGTAAGACCATTAACAGTGATGAGAAGACTGCACATGACCAGATAGTAACGACTGCGGATAATCATTCCGTAAGGGAAAACAACGGAAAAACTTTTGATACCGGTGACTGGGACTGGTATTCGGTACATGACAATATTTTTGAGAGCAGTAACTGGACTAATTTGGGTGCTGATAATAAGGCGGCAGAGTAAAGATGAAAGACGGAATTTTACTATACATAGACCCCGGAACAGGAAGTATGCTTTTTTCGGTGCTTATAGGTGTTGCGGCAGCGGCAGTCTTTTTTGCGGAAAAAGCACTGGTTAAGATAAAGTTTTTCCTGAGCGGGGGAAAAGCAGCGGCAGCAGATGCCAAAAAGATACCTTATCTTATTTTCAGTGATAATAAATGGTACTGGACGATTTTCAAGCCTGTCTGTGATGAGTTTGAGAGACGCGGGATAGAGCTTGTATACTGGACGGCAGCAGAGGAAGATCCGGCACTTAAGGAAGATTATAAGCATGTAAAGTGTGAGTTTATAGGATCGGGAAATAAGGCTTTTGCAAGGCTTAATTTTGCAAAGGCAGGAACCCTTCTCGCAACCACTCCGGGGCTTGATGTTTATCAGTGGAAGCGTTCGGCGGATGTTGACCGTTATGTACATATTTTCCATTCGACGGGTGATGCGGCACTTTACAGGATGTTCGGCCTTGATTATTATGATGCGGTTCTTCTGACAGGTAGTATTCAGGAGACTAATATCAGGAACATGGAAAAGCTCAGGGATATAAAGAAAAAAGAGCTTGTCTATGTCGGTTCGGCATATATGGATGCGATGAAGAAAAGACTTGAAGATGCCGGAAGAGTGGAAAATGAGAAAATAAATGTGCTTGTGGCTTCATCGTGGGGAAAGAGCTCTGTACTTTCGAGATTTGGGGCAAAGCTTATCAGAACTCTTCTTGACAGGACGGACTATAATGTTATAGTGAGACCGCATCCGCAGTCTTTTGTTTCGGAGATATCCCTGATGGAGAGTCTTATGAAGGAATTTCCGGAGAGCGACAGACTTAAGTGGAACAGGGATAATGACAATTTTGATGTTCTTAACCGCGCGGATGTTATGATCACGGATTTTTCGAGTGTAATTTTCGACTATGCGCTTGTTTTTGACAAACCTGTTTTGTGTGCCGACACTTCATTTGATCTGTCTCCTTATGATGCATGGTGGCTGGATGAAGCCGGAGTATACAGGTTTGACGCTCACAAGAGACTCGGAAAGACATTGAAGGAAGATGAGCTTGATGATATAGGAAATATCATCAAAGAGCTCAAGGAAAAGGATCCTCTTGCGGCAGGCAGGGCTGAAGTCCGTGGAGAACGCTGGAAATATCCGGGCGAAGCGGCAAGAAGGACTGTAGATTATCTGACAGAAAGGAAGACTGAGATATCATGAAGAAAGTGCTTACTGTAGGTGTTTATGATTATTTCCATTTGGGACATCTGAGACTGTTCAAGCAGGCGAGGGAGCATGGAGATTATCTGATAGTTGCAGTTCAGGATGGTGACTATATCCTTAAATACAAGCCTGATGCGAAGGTGCTTTATACGACGGAGCAGAGTCAGGAACTCATCGGAGGTCTCCGTGTTGTTGATGAAGTTACAAGTTATACTGATGTCGATGAAAAGGTTAAGGAGATCGACTTTGATGTGTTTGCGGTCGGGGAAGACCAGAAACATGCGGGATTTATGAGAGCGATCGACTGGTGCCGTGAAAATGGCAAGGAAGTAGTGAGACTTAAGCGTACACCCGGTATCTGTTCATCGGAGATAAAGGAAAATCTGTAATGAAAGATTTGATCAATAAGAGTAAAAACGGATTATTTTTAGTTCTTACCCCCATAGTTTTTTTCTACATCAGTCAGAACATGCTTGCAGGTGTGTCGGGCAGGATCAACTGGAAACTTCAGATAGTTAATATTATATTTTATTATCTTATATCCTTTCTGCTGACTGCGGTCATCGGGAAGGCGAAGATCTCCCTTCGTATACTGACGGTTTTTTTCTGGCTGTTTTCCCTGATAAATGCCTATGTATTCGAATTCAGGGGCTCATATATCATGCCATGGGATTTATTCTCGGTAGGAACTGCGATGAATGTGGCAGGCAATTTTTCGTACATTCCCACAGTCAGAATGATCATTGTTACTCTGATCTTCGCGGCATTATTTATCATTCTCGGAAAATGCGATTTTTCTTTTGAGAAATTTTCAAAGAAGCTGATTATCCGTACCGGAATCGCCCTGTTATCCGTGTGTGCTCTTTTTTGCTATACATGGCTGCTTCACAGAAATACCGTTAAGGACATTCTTGAAATATATGATATTCAGTTTGATATGGACGGCCTGACCAAAAAGAACGGCCTCTATGCTAATTTCATCTATGAGCTTAAGTATCTTAGCGTTGAAAAACCGGCCGGATATAATGCTTCTGCGGAAAAAAGCCTTCTGGAAAGTCAGGAGATCGTAAAGCCCAGAGTATCGGTAAGCTGTCCTGACATTATTGTCATTATGGACGAGGCTTTTTCTGATCCGAAAATTGATGCTGAGTTCACTACGAACAAGGACTATATGCCTTTTGTTCATTCGCTGCAGGAAGGCGCGGAGAATACTATAACAGGTTATATAAATGTTTCGGTAATAGGCGGAAATACTCCCAATACGGAATTTGAGTTCCTGACAGGTGATTCAATGGGATTTCTTCCGAGAAGCAGCATCCCTTACCAGCAATATATAAGAAAAGAAACAGAATCGATTCCGTCATATCTGGCTGAAAAATACGGATATAAGACTATTGCCATGCATCCGTATGATTCAAGCGGCTGGAACAGGACGAATGTCTACCCGCTTCTGGGATTTGATGAAATGTATTTCCTTGACGGCTATTTTGATGATCTGGGACTGGACACGGTAAGAAATTACATTTCGGATAAGGCTTTCTTTGAACAGATAGAGAAAGAGGTTGAGAAAAGAAGTACGGATGCTCCTGTATTTTCCTTCAATGTTACGATGCAGAATCATTCCGGTTACAGCAAGACCTTTGATAATCTTCCATGGGATGTCAGACTTGACGGACTTGAGGATGAAGAGGATAAAAAGTCGATAAGGGTAAACAATTACTTAAATCTTATTAAACTTACAGATGACGCTCTGAAGGAAATGACAGAGTATTATGCAAAGTCGGACAGACCTGCTATTATAGTCTTTTTCGGTGATCATCAGCCGGATCCGAATGTACTGGAATCTATATGGAATCAGAATGGCAAGAGTTTCGAGAGTTTATCTGATGAAGATACATTCAATACTTACAGGGTGCCTTTTGTGATATGGGCAAATTATGACATCGAGGAAATGTCGGGATTGGAGATTTCTACAAATTATTTAGGAAATCTTCTCTTGAAGGAGGCAGGAATCGATCTGCCGGAATACAGGAGCTTTACGGATAAGTTTTCGGAAAAATATCCTGTGATCTCAGCGATCCGTGCTGTTGATGCAGAAGGAAAGAGCACTGTGACCAAGGATCTTTCAACGGAACTCTCGGACTATGCAAAGATGCAGTATTATATGCTCTTTGAATCAGCTGATCGATAAAATAGGGAAAGGTATAAAAGATGTCATTTCAGGCTTTGGAATTTGCAGTCTTTTTCCCGGTATGTGCACTGGTTTATTTTTTGCTTCCGGGATATAAGGATAATCTGATAAAAAATATATGGCTGTGCGTATGCAGCTATTATTTTTATATGAGCATCAACCCGCTGTATGCATTGTTTCTCCTTTATGTGACCTTGGTTTCCTATGTTTTTGGGATTTTTCTGGGAAAGAAGGCGGAATACAGAAAGAAAAGCGCCTTTACTTTTCTGATGGTCGTGCTGGTTCTTCTTCCACTTGCGGTATTTAAGTATAGTGATTTTGTCATTAGAAATATAAATATCATAACGGGAAGGATAGGCATGGGAGTTTTTCCGGAACTTAAGCTGCTGCTTCCTGTCGGTATTTCATTTTTTACATTTACGGCTCTGGGATATCTGCTTGATGTCAGAAAGGGCAAAATAGAGTGTGAATACAATATCATCAGTTATATGCTGTTTCTGTCGCTTTTCCCGACAGTTTTATCCGGACCTATCGAGAGGGCGGGACATCTTATTCCGCAGTTTAAGGAAAAGCATGAGTTTAACGCTGACAGGATAAAGAACGGCTTTCTCCTTATGCTCTGGGGATATTACCTTAAGTTCGTGCTTTCTGACAGAGTTGCGGTATTTGTGGATAAGGTCTTTAGTGAGAGCAACAGCTATCCGGGAGTGTACAGTATTATAGCTGTATTACTCTATGCCCTGCAGATTTATTTTGATTTTGCAAGCTATTCATATATGGCACTGGGAATCGGAGAGGTAATGGGATTCCGTCTCATATCAAACTTTGAGAGACCTTATCTAGCTGAAACAACCGTGGATTTCTGGAGAAGATGGCATATTTCTCTGACTTCTTTTTTCAGAGATTATCTGTACATTCCGCTGGGTGGAAACAGAAAGGGAACTGTAAGAAAGTATATTAATATAATCATAGTCTTTGCTGTGAGCGGTCTCTGGCATGGGGCATCATGGAACTTTGTCTTCTGGGGAGTTCTGAACGGCTTCTTTCAGGTTATCGGAAGTATTTTGAAGAAAAGCAGGGAAAGGCTTGGAAGCATGATGGGTCTGAGGGAAGACTGTTTCAGCCACAGGCTGCTGAATACGGCAGTCACGTTTATACTTATGGCGGCAGCATGGACTTTTTTCAGGGCGGAGAGCTTCATGACTGCGGTCAGGATGCTTAGAAACTGCCTTTACTATAATCCATGGGTGTTCTTTGACGGAACCATGCTTCAGATGGGACTTAAGGCTTTTGACATTTTTATAATGCTGAGCTCAATAGTAATAGTATTGTTTGTCAGCATCATGAATGAGAAAGGGATAGTTATACGGGAAAAAGTTGCCGGACAGGAGCTCTGGTTCAGATGGCTCTTTTATATAGCAGCGATAATGGCTGTTCTGGTATTTGGAATGTATGGCCCTTCGTATAATTCTTCGGACTTTATTTACTTTAACTTTTAGGAGCAGGACGGATGAAAGCTAATAATATGAGAAAAGGACTTAAATGCATAGTATTTTTCGTGCTTTTGATAATCGTTACCGTTCTGACGGCATCTGTTCTTAAAAAGAAGGAAAGCTATTATTACAAGGATCCGTTTTTTAAGACAGAAATGGATTATGATGTGCTTTTTTTCGGCTCGTCACACATGCATGAGGGAATCGATCCGGTCTATCTCTGGGAGAATTACGGAATATCCTCCTATAATCTTGCTTCAGCCGGGGAGTCGATACAGATGACCTATTATGTGGTGAAGGCTGCGCTGGAGAAGACACATCCCAAGGCAATAATCATCGATTCTTTCAAGATAGATGATAACGTTGATGATATTGACGAGGGATATGCCTTTGTACATGAGTCGATAGATGCCCTCCCTATGAGTAAGGATAAGCTTGAAGCTATTGATTATGCTTCGGGATTTTTCAATGGCGGAAAGATGGCATTTCTTTCAAATATCTATGCTTATCACGGCCGTTTTTCCGAACTTGAGAAAAAGGATTTTCAGAAATACTGGAATTATGACAAGGGTGCCTATATTTTAACTGAGATATGCCGGGCAGAGGCTGCCGATCCGGACTCTTATATCGAAGATACAATGGAATTTAAGGGTGGAGACGGTGTAAACTATTACAAAAGGATAGTGGAATTGTGCCGGGAAAAGGGCGTGGTTCCGATTCTTGTCAATATTCCTGCCAATAAGGCGAATTATTCCGAAAAAAATCAGAAAAAGGTTAATACTCTTATGAACTATACAAAAGAGAATGGGGGTATGGCCATTAATTTTCTGCCGTTGATCAATGAAATTGGGATTGATTATGACACTGATTTCGGGGATGCCACACATCTTAATGCAATGGGAGCTGCCAAGACGGCGGATTATATTGCGGGATTTCTGAAAGAGAATTTCGATGTTGAAGATCATCGGAATGACCCGAAATACAGTGAACAGTGGGAAGATGATCTGAAAAAATGGGAAGAGCAGAAAATCGAAATGCTGGCAAAGAAGAATGATGCGGTTTCCTATATCATGCTGGCGGCGGATGAAGAAAGGACAGTCAGGGTATATATGGCTGACCCGGCAAAGGCATCGGAGATGTATGGACTGGAATTTGCGTTGGAAAAGACAGGCATCACGGCTGAACAGGTTAAAAGCAGTGAAATAGGTGATTATGATATGAAGATAGAAGTCAGGGATAAGTCAGACGGAAGATGGCTTGCAGCACAATACTTCAAGCAGGGGAACAGCGGAAAATTTACAGTAGACTGACAGCTTGATAACATTAATGAGAGGAAGACATCATATTAACGGGATAAGTTGATATGATGTCTTTTACTATATCAACAAGAGATATCCACAATTT
>CAJORC010000156.1 GCA_905236615.1 uncultured Lachnospiraceae bacterium | reverse complement strand
CTTCTTTGCCGAACTACATGCCCAAAGGCAAAGTGACATAGCCCCGAGTATACACATTACGATAATCTTTTTCATACTTTTTTTCCTCCTTCAAGAAAATATATATCTACTTCAACAATGCGTTATAGATATCTCTTTTTGAAACCCCTCTGTCCTTTGCAGCCTGTTTCATGGCTTCCTTCTTGTCCATGCCCTTATCAATATAGCCCTGAACATGTTCTTCTATGCTTAAATTTTCAAAAGCCGCCGCTGCTTCAGCCTCGATCTCCTCTTTCGGCCTGCCTTCGATCACGAGCACATACTCGCCCCTCGGCTCGGCTTCGCTGTAGTAATCTATCGCCTCTTTAAGGCTTGTTCTCATGACTTCCTCATATCTTTTCGTAAGTTCCCTGCATAGGGATATACGCCTGTTTCCCACACTTTCAAACAGGTCATCCAGCGTAGCCTTGAGATGATGAGGTGCCTCATAAAGGATCACTGTCCGGGTATCTTTTGCTATATCCTCAAGTATTGTCTTTCTTTCCTTTTTCTCTCTCGGCAGAAATCCCTCAAATGAAAATCTCCGCGTCGAAAGTCCGGAAAGAGTCAATGCCGTTATCACTGCCGATGCTCCGGGAAGTGAAGTTACCGTGATCCCGGCTTCCGCACATTTCTGTACAAGCACTTCTCCGGGATCGGATACAGCCGGTGTTCCCGCATCCGTTATCAGGGCTATATTTTTCCCTTCAAGCATCATGCCTACAAGTTCATCCGCTTTTTCGTACTTATTGAACTCATGATAACTCGTCATCGGCGTATGTATATCAAAATGAGTCATAAGTTTTCTGGAATTCCTCGTATCTTCCGCGGCAACTATATCAGCCTCTTTCAAACATTCTAGCACGCGTTCCGTAATATCTCCTAAATTTCCTATAGGAGTAGCGCAAAGATATAATTTTCCCGACATTTTTTCCTCTAAATACTACTTATTTCTAATATCCGTAAATATCATATATCTCGTCTGTATATTTCCCCGCTTCTTTATAGATAACAAGCGGTTTTTCCACGATAAGCTGTGCACCGCCTCCGCGTCTTCCTTCTATAAGCACCATATTTGCGGGCTTTTCAATATAAGGATGAACCATCTTCATACGCTTTGGCTCGATCCTGTACTTACGCATCATTTCGAAGATCTCCACCAGACGGTTGGGCCTGTGTACCATGTAGAAAGCGCCCTGAGGCTTTAATAGTGCCGCTGCCGCTGCCACTACATCTTCAAGCGTACAGAGGATCTCATGACGCGCTATGGCTTTAGGTTCATCAGGATTCACCAGAGCGCGTCCTCCGGTCATATATGGCGGATTGCTTGTCACCGTATCGAAAGAGGATTTCTTAAACAATTCTCCTGCCTTCCTGATATCTCCTCTTACGATCTCTATCTTTTCCTCAAGAGCATTCATGTAAACACTCCTGCTCGCCATGTCTGCACTTTCTTCCTGAATTTCAAGTCCGATAAAACTCTCACCTTCAGTCTTGGCTTCCATAAGGATCGGAATGATACCTGTGCCTGTTCCCAGATCGATCGCCTTTCCGCCCCTGACCACATTTGCAAATCCGGACAGCAGTACGGCATCCATTCCGAAACAGAATTTCTCCGAATTCTGGATGACCCCGTATCCGTTTCTCTGCAGGTCGTCAATGCGTTCACCCGGTTTTAACTCAATCGTTCTTTTCGTTATCATCTGTATTCATCTTATCAGACTTATTGTCAGGTCTGGAATTATTGTCCTTCCTGGGTTTATGGTTTTTATCCCTGTCAGGACGTCTGTTTTTATCAAAGTTCTTCCGGTTATTCTTTTTATCGGGTTTTTTATCAAAATTCTTTTTGTTGTTCTGACCGCCCTGATTTTCCTGGTTTTTATCCTGTTTTCTATCAGAGTTCCTATCAGGCCTCTTTCCGTTATTTCTGTTCTGGTTTCTCTGCTGAGGCTGGTTCTGAGGCTGCGGCTTCTGCTCACGGAACTCTTCTGCAAATTCCTCTTCAAGAAGCTCCTCAGGAATTTCATCCTCAAATTTTTCTGTTTTGTCTTTCTTCTGTTTATCCTTATTCTGATTATTGGAGCCCTTTTTATGGTGCGGAACAAATTCAAGTTCTTTTACTTCGTACTCCCTTACTTCCTTCTCATCGCCCTGCTCTATCAGAACCTTAACCTTCTGTCTGAGCACATTGAAGGACTGAACTATTCCGGAAATACCCTCTTTATCCGTTACGATATCCCCGATTGCCGGAAGCGCAGCATTAAGCTCTTCATAAGTCTCTTCCTCATTCTGCAGGCAGCACATAAGCCTTCCGCACATTCCCGAAATCTTTGTTGGATTAAGCGAAAGATTCTGTTCCTTGGCCATTTTTATCGAAACCGGCTGGAAATCCGCAAGGTAAGTGTGACAGCAGAGCGGTCTTCCGCAAATTCCATATCCGCCAAGGATTTTGGTCTCGTCGCGGACTCCGATCTGTCTTAATTCAATTCTTGTCCTGAAAACACCCGCAAGATCCTTAACGAGTTCCCTGAAATCGATTCTTCCGTCAGCCGTAAAATAAAAGAGAAGTTTATTGCTGTCAAAAGTATATTCAGCATCAATAAGCTTCATTTCAAGCTCATGCTTTCTGATCTTTTCAAGGCAGATCTTGAAAGCCTCTCTCTCCCTGATACGGTTATTTTTCTCAGTCTCCACATCATCTTCATCCGCCATACGGATAACCGTTTTAAGCGGCGATACGATCTCTTCCTCCGAGATCTCGCGTATATCCGAAACCGCAGTACCGAATTCAACACCTCTTGCGGTCTCGACTATTACGTTGTCACCTCTTTTTATATCAAGCTCTCCCGGCGAAAAATAATATATTTTTCCCGCCATGCGAAATCTCACGCATACAATTCTAACCATTCTCTCTGTTTCCTTTCATGGTCAGGAATAAAAGTTCCATCGACATATCAAAATTAACATTTGAGGAAATTCTGTTCCTGACTGTATTTATCTCATCGATAACCCTGTTTATCTTTTCATAACTCATTGAATCAGCTTTTCTCTGCAGAAGAGCCTCCTCACCTGCAAAAACAACTTTTGCATCGTCTCCCGCAGCCTTTACCAGAAGGACATCTCTCATAAATATCATCATCATATCAAGATAATCATTTATTCTGTCCTTGTAGTCCAAAGCGTTTTTCAGCGCCTCATTTATCTCTGCCATGGAAAACCTGTCTGCACCTCCGACAACGCGAAGGACTTCATTTTTCAAAGCATCGAAAGACTCGTCATCAATTACCGCCTTTGCCTTTCCCGGTACACCTCCCGCAAAAGCTGCCGCAATTTTTATCTGTCTTTCATCTGCAGTTGTATTTTTCTTTAAGTAATCCTCAATAAGTTTTTCGGACACCGGGCGCATTTTTAATGTTACGGATCTCGACCTTAGTGTCGGAAGAAGTTTCATCTCGTTATCCGTAAGAAGTATGATCACCGCATAAGCCGGCGGTTCCTCAAGAGTTTTCAAAAGTGCATTCTGTGCCTGTGCATTCATAAGTGACGCATCCGGCACTATATAGACCTTTTTCCTGCCCGTATAAGGTTTTATCCCTATATCACCTACAAGCTGCTGCCTTATCTCGCCTACACTTAGAGTTGAAGGCTTCTCATGCGTGACCGTTATTATATCAGGATGATTTCCGCTTTCCGCCATCGAACAGGAATGGCAGTGCCCGCAAGGTTCTGTTCCTCCTTCTTCGCAGAGGAGAGTTTTTGCAAATATCCCTGCAAGCGTCTTTTTTCCCGAAAGTGCCTGTCCGTCAAAAATATAGGCATGCGATACCTTTTCTTCCCTTATCGCACCCTGCAAAAAATCAACAGCAGTCTGCTGACCAATTATATCACAAAACGATGGCATCCTACATCAGAAGGTCTATCAGCATTCCCCTTATCTCTCCAATAAGACCCAGAACTTTGATATTATCCTTCTCCTCCTTCATGAGTTCTTCCGCAAGTTTGTCGAGATTTTCGTCAACAAGTCTTACTATGCCGTAAACCCTGTGACGTCCTCTCCTGTCAAGGAAATTTTCTCGCGAAAACTTATGCGAACGGTTAATAACCTCATTCATAAAGCTCTTTATAAGTGAGCGGTATTTGCGCATATCAGTTATATTTTTGCGCTTTTTAATTTTCTCACCCTGCATGGTTATTTCTTCCATCATCAGGGTAAGTCTTTCCTGCAGATCCTTTTCCTCAATATGGCTCATCAGTGCAAAACGGAAATCATCGGAAGAAACATTCTGATTTTCCCTGACTTCCTCCGGTGCCTGCACCTGCTGCATTTGGTTAACCTTTATATCCATACCGCCAGTCCCCTCTTATTGATACTTTTTGATAAAGTCAGATATTTCCCCGACACATTTTCCCAAATCTTCATTCAGGAAAATCCTGTCTATCCGGCTTTCCTTTATCTTTTCCTCAGAAAAGTCATCGCTGTCGGCGACAAATCTCCTGCACATCTCCTTATACTGGGGATCGGAACGCTTATCCTCCCTTGCAATTGCTCTCATGAGTCTTTCCCTGTCCCTGCAGTCGATAAGAATCGGAAAAACCCTTCTCTCTCCGAAATAATCCCTTAAACTTCCGTATGACTCCAGAGTTCCTATCATAAGGATATCCTCGTCTCCGGCAAAGCTTCCGTCATCCGCAGTAAAGTAATGCCAGTCTCCCATGATAGTATTATAACAGCGTTCCTCAATTATTTCTTTATTTTTTCTGTATTCAATATATTCTTCTTCAGTCACGAAATGGTATTCCCGCCCGTTGACTTCGCCTTCTCTCATAGGTCTCGTGCTGTATGATACATATTTTTTTAATTTTAATTCTTTATTTTCCAAAAGCTCTCTGTATACCGTATCTTTTCCTGTAGAGCTTTTTCCCATAATTACGAAGATCTTTGTCATTTTACCGTCCTGTATTTATCCGTTCCGATAATATTTATCCCGCTTTCGCGCATTTCTGTTATTTTTTTTATAATTTCTGAATTTATCCTCTCTCCCGGCACTATCAAGGGTATATCCGGAGGATAGGCATAAACCCATGAAGCTGCGACTTTACCCTGAGCATCTTCAAAATTGCTTATCCGGCTCTCAGCTTCAAGCGCTTCCTCTATTCTCATGACCGTCTGATTTTCAAGCAATTCTATGGATATTCTCTGGTCTCTATCCCGCCCCTGAATCTCATCATCAATTTCCCTCAAGGCTTTTCTTAATCGCTCAAATCCTTCCTCAGTATCCATGATAGATGTCATAAGAAGGCAATATTTCAAGCTTGCCATTTCAGGCTGAAGATGATAGCTACATCTTAATATATCATAAAGTTCACGTCCGGTCATTCCCCCGGCAGTTATGGAAATTTTAGTCTCATCAAATCCATAAACTCCATTACTGCCTTTTATCTCTTTTCCAATGATCTTTATATTCCGGTAATTCTCGCTCCGGATAATATCCAGCTCATCCATGAGCTTCTTAAACCGCTCTTCTCCCTCATTCTCCAGAAGTCTCAGGCAGTTGTCCACTCCTGCCATAAATAAATACGATGGGGACGAAGTCTGATAAATCGAATAGAATTCCCTTAGCCTTTCCCTGTCAACTAAGCTGCCGGAAGCTAGACAGGCCGCTGTCTGTGTAAATGCAGGCAGTGTTTTATGTAAACTGATTATCGTAATATCCGCAATATTTCCCGTGGCTTTTGTTCCGTATTTTTTGTCAAATTCTTCATTTAAGCCAAAATGAGCCCCATGCGCCCCGTCAACTATTAGCGGTATACCGGCTGTATGGCAGATCTGCGCTATGCTTTCAACGTCCGAAACAACTCCTTCATAAGTCGGCGAAGTTATAAAAACAGCCTCCGCATCAGGATTTTTTTCTATTGCCCTGCTGACTGCATCCGGTTCTATTCCGCCATTCATTCCATATTCATTTATCATTTCCGGATAAATATAACTTATCTCCAGATTTCTGAGATAAGCCGCATTATATGCGCTCTTATGCGAATTCCTCGCCATTATGATCCTACCGTTTTTCTTAACGGCTGCAGAAATAGCCGTTAAAATTCCGGATGATGAGCCGTTAACAAGTATCCGGGACTCTTCCAAATGATATATATCTGCCATTTTTTCCTGAAGCTCTTTTATTATTCCCTCAGGATGATGCAGATTATCAAAAGCATCAATTTCCGTTATATCAAAAGAAAAGGCAGCGTCGAAGATAGACTTCGACGGCTGCCTTTTGTGTCCCGGCATGTGAAACGGGT
>CAJORC010000155.1 GCA_905236615.1 uncultured Lachnospiraceae bacterium | reverse complement strand
GGAAAGAACCCTATCGTTGCCCACGAATTCCTCGGAAGCAACGTTGCCGGCAAGGACGTTATCGTTGTAGACGATATGATATCTTCCGGTGAAAGTATCCTCGACGTTGCAACAGAGCTTAAGGCAAGAAAGGCAAACAGGGTATTCCTCCTTTCAACTTTCGGTCTTTTCACAAACGGTCTTCAGGTATTCGATGACGCTTACGAGCGCGGAATCTTCGACAAGGTTCTTACTACCAATGCCGTTTACCAGCCCCAGGAGCTTTTAGAGCGCGATTACTACATTCCTTGTGATATCAGCAAGTACATCGCATTTATCATAGACACATTAAATCACGATTCATCGATCAGCGACCTGCTCAATCCTAACGGACGTATCCAGAGACTGGTTGCACGTTACAAGAATGGTTTGATCTAATAACACACTAAGGGACAGTTCCTTACTATCAGGGAACTGTCCTTTCTTAATTGTTCTGAATTTAGTTACGTTCCGCCCTTATCATTAAATCTTTTTCCTCCGATAAAATAATCAGAGGTCTACTCTAGTATTGCAGAATAAGGGGTGAATTTGTAATGAAAAACAATAAACGCAAGAATTACATAGGCATGTCAAGGCTTATACTTTTACGGGTTATTCCAGTTCTGACGGTTATAGTATTTCTGATATTCTTCGTCATATTTATTTCCATCACCAAAAGCTACACAAATCAAATATCCGATAAAATGAACAGCCAGTGTGAAAGCATATGCAACAAGATAGAAGTCTGGAGCAACACATGCCTTTCATCTCTGGAGACAATAGCAGATCAGTACGAAAACGGCTTCTTCGTCAACGATGAAAACTACACCGAATACATGTCCGGCTGGGGAAACAGTCTTGTAGACGGAAGTGAAGGCGTCTATATCGTGCTGAACGACGAAAAGGGCACCGTACTCTCCCATGATGGTATAGAATATTTCCCTGAATTTCTTGAAGCCGACTGGTTCAAATTCGGCCTCGGATGCGACAAGGCAGCCTTTGACAAATGCTCCTACTACGAATTTGATACCGACTATTCCGTGACCTGCGCTAAAAACTTAAAAGATGCCAAGGGTAATATAGTTGGAATCGCCGCGTCGGATCTCTATTTCTCCGGAATATGCAATACTATCGAAGAAGAGAGCAAGAAGCTCAATGCCTCTTATCTCCTCGTAGACGGAAAAAGCGGTATCGTTCTGGCAGCGAGCGACAGCAGTTATACCGGGATCACTAAAGACCAGACCACCGATAAATTCCTTGTCAATCTTCTTGAAAATGTAGACGAAACCACAAACCACGAAACCATCGATACCATAAAGGGAAAATACGTCATCACTGTAAGCGAGATAAACGGAACAGAGTGGTTCCTTATGATCTATGAGGATTACAACACTGCTTACGGCGCCCTGATGAACGTTCTTATAATGCTCGTCATTGCCGCAGTGGTCATTTTCCTCGCCATAGTTATTTCCGTAAGCCAGACAGTCAGCAGTCTCATGAAGGGGTTGAAAAAAGCCTCTTCCGACATAAGTGTAATGTCAAACGGCGATCTCACGGTAGATTTCAATACAGATCACAAGGGCAGTGAAAACGAGATCACTGACATAAATAAAAACCTGAATGATTACATCAATCAGATGAACGATATAATATCCGGCGTCAGCGTGACCTCCGAAACCCTGAATGCAAATGCGGCAGAATTCGAATCTTTGGCGAACGGAATGAACGGGTCCACCCTTGCTGAAATGAGTTCTCTCGATCTTCTTTCGGACGAGATGAAGGTCATAAATGACTCCATACAGAACCTTTCAGCTGACTCGGTTAATCTTTCAAAAATAGCCGAAGAGACAGCCGCTTCCAGCAGCGAAGCAAAATCCCACATGGAAACAGTCCGGGATGACTCGGAAGAAACAGCAGTGAACCTTAACAAAGTTACCGAGCGGATGCACATAGCCCAGAAATCCATGAACGAACTCGTGTCGCATGTCAGCACGGTTGAAGATTCAGCCGAAGAGATTTCCTCCATAACGGCCGTCATCAAGAGCATAGCGGCGCAGACCAACCTCCTCTCCCTCAACGCTTCAATCGAGGCCGCAAGGGCAGGCGAGGCAGGAAAAGGCTTTGCGGTAGTTGCCGAAGAGATCAAACAGCTTGCGGAAACCAGTAATGAAAACGCAGGCATGATCGAAACGCTTATAAGCAATATCTCGGATCTGATGTCGAAAACAGGAGATGCTTCCAGAAAGAGCGCTGAAGACATACGGAACGGGGTTGTCATACTCGAAAAGATAGCGAACTCTTACGGACATACTTTTGAAGAAGTTAAAGCGACGAGCGAACAGATAAGCAAGATGCTTGAAAATGCAAAAGAGGTCGATGAAATTTCAGGAAGAATGGCAGAGGCTGCTTCAAAGCAGGCTGAAGGATCGGAATCGATCATTTCAAGCACCACGGAACTCGCACAGCTTGTAGAAGATGCACAGACTCAGGGTGCAAAGCTTCAGGAGGGTGCCGAGTCCATCAAATCCATCGCCGAAGAACTGCAGAACCAGATGGGATTCTTTAAAATAACATTATAAACAATAACTGCCGCCGGCAAATGGATGTCAGCGGCAGTTTTCATTTTACTCTTCTATTTCATAAAATGCGATCTCGTTTATCTCCCTGTTGGTGGAAACAAGCTTTACTTTGCCGTTTTCATCGAAAGGATAGATATTTGCGGATCCGCAGTCCTTATCAAGGACGTTTGTCTTATATTCACCATTCTCGAAATAGAATTCGATAAGATCGCGGCTTTCGCCCTTACGGTGTCCGATGATGGCAACATTCTTTCCGTAGATATTTCTAGCCCATATAGAATGAGCCATCTCTGTCTTGAACGGGCAGTCCCAGATCTTCTCGTATTTTCCGTCCTTAAGCTTGTAGACAGAAACCTGATCTCCGTGGAAAGGTGTGATGGTGATCATTTCCTCATCACCGTCATTGTCAAAGTCACAAAGAGCCATATCACTTGCGGGATCAGTTGTGAGCTGCTCACATTTCCATTCTCCGCCTTTACTGTCGGGAGGCGTGCAGCGGAATACACCGTACTCTGTTCCCACAAGGCTGTAATCTCCCTCAGGAGTATTGATTGTAAAGTAACCGTGATTCTTTAAGAGGTTGTCCTTTAAGACAGTCATCTCAACCTGATGATCTTCGTTGTAATTCTCGATATCATCAGGAAGCTCGCCCACATAAACTTTTCCCGGGCTGCTCCAGTCATCTTTTTCCTTATGACCGGATTTTAGAGTACATGCTATAAGATAGTTTACGCCGCCTCTTGTAACTATTGAGAAACGATGTGTGAAGGGAAGCTCCTTGATCGTCTGCACCTTCCAGCTTCCATTTTCAGGACGGACAAGAACGATCTTTGCCTCAGCCGAATCATTAGGCGAATAAAATTTGTGGGTTGCAAGGAACCATCCGTCGTGTCCGGGAACCTGCACCATTGACATCGTTCCGCCGGGCTCTTCCCAGATAACTTCCT
>CAJORC010000154.1 GCA_905236615.1 uncultured Lachnospiraceae bacterium | reverse complement strand
CTATCCGCGCGCGTCGCATCATACGCACAAAGTGCGTTTTTTAATTCATAGGGGATTGCAACGCAATTTCCTATGAATTAAAAAAAGACAGCCTCAAATTAGAGACTGTCCTTTTAAGGATTATGCTACTGAAAACAAATTCTTTATTCGTTTCTCTTCTTCCTCTTCGCGTTTCTTTTGCATCTGGTAATTAGCTGTCCGAAGAGTCTGCTGTGTCTTCAGATTGCTTACTGCTGAGCCGTAATCCGTATCTTCGATCTTGCTCTTTGAAGAAGCTGTGTTGATAGCAAGATTACTGTTATAACTGATACGATGACTCAGTGAATTGTAAGCAGCTCCTGTTGATGTACGTGAACTTGCAACAGATGAAGCAATTGAATCAACAGAACTTGTATCAATTTCTCCTGAACTGAATACGCTCTGTTCATTAAATGTGGTGTTATTTGCTATAGCAGATATACCTGCTGTTGACTCTGCGCTGTCCTGAGCGATATATGACTGATCTTCTGCAGTATAAAGATCATTTCCGGCTCTTACAGCATTGGCTGAAAGACTGTAAAGATAGTCATTCATTCCTGCTAAAGCGCCATCTTTTATGTTCTGCATTGACTGAGTCATTATATCGTTTTCTTTTTCTGCCTCGGCAGTACGTTGCTGAGCTTCCATACGGGATGCTATCGCCTGCCCGGCCGGATCGTCTCCGGCCTTATTGATTTTTTTACCGGATGACATTGCCTTCATTAACTTCATTTCCATAGTACTATTGGAAATAGCTGAAACTGTCAAACCCATTACATTCACCTCCTTTATATATAAATTTGACTAAATGAAAACTATATGCATATTGTATACAAATATCATAACACAGGGAAAATGCTTTGTAAACGGAATAATTATAAATAAATATACATAAAAATTAATTAATTGTATGATGTATTCCATAAAAAGCAAAAAAATATTATGCGATTTATTATAATATTCATATAAATATTCATGACTTTCCGGACAAAGAAATCGGAATTTTGTCTGGAAATTCGCCTAAAAACGTCATAAGGAATCCCCCGCCTTACGGCGGTACCCCTTATGACCAAAATTGGCGGATACGCAACTGCAAGAATGCATTTTCCGATTTTGCATTCGGCAAGTCATCAATTTTGGAAGATTAATTTCTTCCATATATTTGAATGGAATTTTTTAGAGGGTGAGGAGTAGTGAATCATGGATGTTAAAGCAGAAAAAACAAATCTTGAAAAGAGCCACAGAAAACATGGAAAAATAAGAAACAAACTGCTTGTTTTTATTGTTCCGACTGTTGTGGTACTGGTTGCTGTGCTTGTTATAGTAACCGTTTTGATCGTTAGGTCAAAGCTGACTTCTATGACAATAAGTCAGCTTGAATCTTCAATGTCAAATCAGGGTGACAATATCAAATCATGGCTGAATGAGAATCTGGAGTTTTTTCAGACTGCGAAGGACACGATCGAGGGAATAAAACCTGATGATAGTGAACTTCAGCGTTTCCTTGATACATATTGCGGAGTTAATAGCAATGCTTCGGACGGAGTTTATATACTTACGGAAGACGGGAAATTTATGAAAGCCTCGAATTCAGATAAAGTGATTGATAATCCGCTTGATTCGGAGGCTTATAAACAGGGTATTACCAGAATTAATATGGCTTATGGTTCTGCTTATAAAGATGACAATGGCCAATATGTTATTTCGGCTTCGGGAATAATAAATGATGATAATGAAAAGATAAGAGTTCTTGCGGCAGATGTGTCACTTCAGAAAATAAGCATTATTGTTAATTCTGATGTTAAGATGTCAGGAGCAAGTTCATTTCTTGTTGATGAAGATACAAATATAATTCTTGCACACAGAGATTCGGCGCTAGTTTCAACTGAGCTGACACCTGAAAATTCAAATAAGCTGCTTTCGGGAATATCGAAAAAACTTCGCGATAGAAATTATACAACAGAGGAGATCGCTGACTATGTAGTAGCAGCGCAGAAGGTAAGTGGAACCGACTGGATACTTGTATCGTATATTTCGACTGATGCATTTATGTCAAATGTAAGATCACTCGGAAATATGATGATATTAATAGGTATAATTGCCGTTGTTATTATTATCGTGATAACCTGTATTGTGATAAACAGGGTTGTGGCGCCTATTTCTGTTATAAGTGATTATATAATGCAGATGACTTCCGGAGACTTTACTATTGCGATCAAGGATACCGGTAATGATGAAATCGGTATAATGGGAGAGCAGGTTGGCGAGTTTGCAGGTAAGATGCGCGGTATGATGGCCAGCATAGCGGAAGAAGCAGACAAACTGAAAGATGAATCTGAAAAGAGTAATGATGTTTCAGAAGATATGTCCGAAGCGGCTTCTAGTTCCGCAGAGGCTATGCAGCAGCTTAATGATACAGTTAACCAGCTTGCGATTGCTGTAAATGATATTGCTGAGAATGCTACGATCCTTGCTAATGTTGTTTCTGATACAAAAGATAATTCAGACAAGGCCGGAAAGAGTATGCGTGAGACTGTAGATATTTCAAGTAAGGGCAAAGATGAAATGGAGCAGCTCTCAGGTGCAATGGATGTGATACTTCAGTCAAACAATAAGCTCGTAGATTCCATCGGTAAGGTTGGAGAAGCTTCTGATAAGATCACGGATATTGTAGGTCTTATTGCCAATATTTCGGAAGAAACTAATCTGCTTTCGCTTAATGCTTCGATAGAGGCTGCGAGAGCGGGAGAGGCAGGAAAAGGATTTGCGGTTGTTGCAACGGAAATCGGAAAGCTTGCACAGACCAGTTCGGAAAATACCCAGAATATTGCTGAACTGGTAGAAGAAATAAGAAGAATGATAGAGGGCGTTGTTGAGCAGTCAAATTCAAATGCAGAAAGCATTCAGAATAACAGCGGAAGGATCGCGATGGCTGTGCAGACCTTTGAAAACATTTACAATAATATTCAGAATTCGGATGCCCTTATAAAGAAGATGCAGTCTGATTTTGAGAGAGTTAGCGATGTTGCGACAAATGTGGCGGCTATTTCGGAAGAGCAGGCTGCAAGTGCCGATGAAATTCTTGCAACCTCTGAAAACATGGTAGAACAGGCGAAGAATATAAGCAGCAGCAGCCAGAATGTAGCTGAAAATGCGAAAGAACTATCGCAGACTGCGGATACTCTTGAATCGTTTGTACGCAAGTTTAAGGTATGAGGAGGGCATAACGATGAGAAAAACAGTTAAGAAATTATTTGCCGTTGCTCTTACTTCTGCTATGGCGCTAATGATGCTTGCAGGATGCGGAAATATTGCAGGTTCTGCATCAGGCGGTAAAAAAATATTACTTTCAATGAATGATGATCAGGATACTTTCAGAAAACTGCTGATTGACGGAATGACTGCTGCAGCAGCAAGCGAGGGAGTTACTCTTGATGTTGCATATTGCGGAAATTCTCTTGAGCAGCAGACAGAGGATATTTCAAAAGCAGCAGCAAACGGCTACAGTGCGGTGATTGTCAGGCTTGTTGATGCTTCAACGGCATTACAGATGGAGGTTGCTGCAGGTGATCTTCCTGTAGTATTTGTAAATAATCAGCCGGACGAAAACTACTTAAAAAAGGATAAATATATTTATGCCGGTTCGTCCGAGGAAGATGCGGGAAAACTTCAGGCTGAATGGGCATTAAAAAAACTTGGCAATCCTTCCTCAATGAATGTTATAATTATGATGGGTGAGAAAGGACATTCTGCTACGATCGGAAGGACAGATGCAGTAAGGCACACGCTTGCAGATAATGGCTGTAAAATGAATGTTGTATTTAAAGACTATGCGAACTGGTCTGATGCAGAGGCAGCTTCAAGAATGAAGATGTTTTTCAGAACAGGTCAGTCATATGACGCTGTTTTCTGTAATAATGATACTATGGCTCTTGGAGTTGTTGAAGCGATCAGGGAAGCGGGGACAGATCCTTCAACTGTACCGATCTGCGGTGTGGATGCGACTGCGGACGGCTGTGCATCCATAGAGAGCGGAGGCATGGGCTTCACAGCATTCCAGAATGCGGAAGGTCAGGCAAAAGGCGCGGTACAGGCGGCGATAGTACTTTCAAAAAACGGAAAGATAACCTCTGTTGAAGGAGGAACAGAGGATGGAAAATATGTGCTTGTTCCTTTCGAGGCTGTAGACTCATCCAATGTCAGCAAATATAAATAAAGGTGTTGGAAATTAGGAGATGATTATGGGAAAGAAGCTGATTTTTCTGGATATTGACGGAACGCTGACCAGCGCCGGAAGCAATGTGCCGCCGGACAGCGCTCTTGAGGCCGTAAAGAAGGCACAGAAAGCAGGTCACAAGGTATTTTTGTGTACAGGGCGAAACCCCGGTATGCTTGCTCCGCTGCTTAAATATGGATTTGACGGAGTGATTGCTTGTGCGGGTGGTTACATATTCGTTGGAGACGATATTATTTATGACTGTCCGATGGAAGACGAAGATTTGAAGACTGCACTTGACGTACTGCATAGAAATGGTGTATTTTGTACGATAGAAGCTAAAGACATAGCTTACGGAGATTCAAATCTTGCAGAATTTTTTGCCGATAATGCAAATGAAGGCAATAGTGAGATAGAGCGCTGGAGGAAAGCTCTTTCTTCAAATCTGGGTATCCACGATATAAAGGAATATGATGGACGGCCTGTGTACAAAGTCGTAATTATGTGTATGGATGATAAGCAGCTTGATGATGCGAGAAAACTTCTTGAGGACAAGTACGATTTCTGTATGCAGATAGTTCCGCT
>CAJORC010000153.1 GCA_905236615.1 uncultured Lachnospiraceae bacterium | reverse complement strand
TTAACAGTGAACTGCCGGGTGATTATGCTTACTCAAAAAGCACATTCAGCCTGAACAGTTCATCGGATACGGAAGAGATAATGCAGTCGGCGATCGGTCAGGGAAAGATACTGATGACACCGATGCACCTGACACTTATTACTCAGGCTATAGCGAATGACGGAATGATGATGCGTTCATATGAGATCAGTAAGCAGACAAATTATCTGGGTGAGGTCATTAAAAGCTATGAACCTGAGAAATATAAGCGTATAATGACAGAAGAGGAAGCAAAAATCCTTCAGGAGTTCATGAAGGAAGTAGTTACGTCCGGAACAGGCAGAAAGCTTAAGGATCTGAGCTATACTGTCGCAGGAAAGACCGGTTCGGCTGAATTCGGAAAAGTGAAGGGAGAAAGCCATGCATGGTTTACGGGATATTCAAATCTAGAAGATCCCGATATAGTTGTTACAGTGATAGTTGAAAAGGCCGGCAGCGGCAGTGATTATGCAGTGCCCATGGCTAAAAGGATATTTGATGCGTATTACGGTGCGGGCTTTTAGAGGTAGAGAGTATGAGATTTGTTAAAAATCTTTATATGGGGGAAAGCGTTGAAAAAAAGAAAGCGCTTATAAAGTGGAAGCTGAATCACGGCAGCGGAATGTTAAGCAGTTATGTGATAGCTTTAACCAAATGCGGAGATGATAAGCTTGAGATTTATCATAATGCGGTACTCAATCAGAAATATTATAGAAAGTACCCTCCCTGTGTAGTCGGAATCGCAGGCAGTTTTGAAGAGGCTGCACTGTTATCATGGAAGATAATGTCTGATGCAGGTGCAGAAAACGGGAACTATGATCTGTGGACATATTTTGGATTGGATAAGGAGGCAAAATGATAGTTTTAACTGTACTTAAAATTATCGGTATAGTTATTCTCTGTATTCTTGCCCTTGCGATCCTTATACTGCTTGCAGTACTGTTTCTGCCTCTCCGCTATAAGATCAGCGGTGATTATGATTCAGATACAAAAGATTATCATCTGAATGCTGATATAAACTGGTGTCTGGGAATACTTAAGGTATACGGAAATTTTGATAAGGAAAACGGGCTTGATTATTGGGCAAAGTTTTTCGGAAAGAAGATATTTCCCAAGGACGAAGACGGGGACGATGACTTTGATGAGAGCGAGTATCCTGAGTTGACGGAAGAGTATTACGATGGCGGGTCTGATTACGGGAAAGAAGAGACCATAGGGCAGATAGAGGAAAGAAAAGAGACAGCGGAAAAGGAAGAAACGGCGGAACCTGAGGAGAAAGATAGCGGGGAAATCTTAGAGAAGGCTGAAGAGAAAGAGGAAAAAGAAAATGAGAAAGAGCCGGATGATAAGATAAAAGAGGAGAAAAAGCCGGCTGGGAATAAGCTGATAAAAAAGATCAGAGGTATTTTTGATAAGATAAAGGGAATCTTTGAAAATATCCGCTACAAAACAGAGTCACTATGTGATAAAATTAAAGGCATTAGAGATAAGATCGTTCACTATAAAGAACTGCTTGAAGATGAGGAAACAAAGAGGGCTCTGGCTAAAGCATGGGGCGAGACAAAGTATTTTGCCGTAAAGATAAAGCCGAAGAAGCTTTCGCTGAAGGTTCGCTATGGAGCAGGTGATCCCTCTGATACGGGTATAACATACGGAAAATATGCGGCGATAAAACCTTTCATTGGGAAGGGAGTCTGCATGGTGCCGGATTTTGAGAAAAAGATAATTCATGCCGACCTTTATATGAAGGGCTGTCTCAGGCTGTATGTTCTTCTTGTCATAGCCTGCCGGCTGTATTTTGATAAGAGATTTATGAAAGTAGTAAAGAAGTTTAAGCGTTAAATAAATAAGGAGAGTGGGATTCATGAAGAACGTTGAAGTAATTGATAAGATGATGCAGGGTATGGGAAGTTTTCTTTCAACCAAAACGGTTGTTGGTGATCCCATCAGCTTCGGTGATACAATAATCCTTCCTCTTGTGGAAGTTTCTTTCGGTATGGCTGCAGGCACCGGGGAAGATGAGAAGAAGGGAAAAGGAGCCGGAGGAATCGGCGGTAAGATGATACCGTCTGCTGTTCTGGTAATAAAGAACGGAAATGCAAGACTTGTAAATATAAAGAATCAGGATACGGTCACAAAACTGCTTGATATGGTTCCTGATGTTATAAGCAAGTTTACTGAGGATAAGGGCAAAAAAGCCGAAGATCTTTCAAACGAAGAGGCTATCGATATTGCATTTGACAAGACGGAAAATAATTAACCATCAATTCAATTAAAATAAACACTTGCATTATGTCGATAATTCTGTTAAAATGCTAATGTTGCGGGTCTGAATTGCAGGACCCAGTACGGTTTGCAAGGAGGTGTTTTTCATGGCAAAATGTGCAGT
>CAJORC010000152.1 GCA_905236615.1 uncultured Lachnospiraceae bacterium | reverse complement strand
GTTTCTTCCGGAGTCATGCCATGCGGAACATAATTCTGAGTCTTTGGTGCATTGTAATCCGTTCCTCTTACCACAACAGCAAGTATACGCTTATCTTCAACAGGAAAAACCTTGTCCAGTACCTCATTCGTATGCTGAACGATCTCATCCTTGTACTGCAGATCATTTTTACACTTAATTTTTCATTTTACAGCCCAATCTGCCTAAAAGCCTGATCTAAATCGGCGATAATGTCCTCCGGTTCCTCTAATCCTACAGAGAACCGGATAAATCCCTTTCTAAATTTTTCAGGATATAAGTTTATACGCTCATCATAACTTGGCTGAGGGAAGATCAGACTCTCGTCATGACCTAGGGAAACCGCAAAAGTCACCACTTTAAGTGCTGCGCAAAACCTCTCCACAGCTTTATCATCTGCATTTACTCCAAATGAGATTACGCCTCCATAGCCATTTTCCATCTGCTGCCTTGCAAGTTCGTGTCCCGGATTGCTTTTTAATCCCGGATAAGAAACAAAAGTAACATTCTCACGCTGCTCCAGCCACTCAGCAATTTTTTGTGATGACTCATTTATTTGCCGCATGCGAAGCGGATAGGTAACGGAACCCCGAAAAATCTGCCATGCATTAAAAGGACTGATTACAGAACCTACGTTAACCTGTGCCTCGTAACGAATGCGGTCCATTGTTTCAAGGTCATTGGATATGATCGCACCTCCCTGTGCATCGCCATGTCCGTTAATGAACTTGGTTAACGCTTCCACAACAAAATCAGCCCCAAATTTCAAAGGTTTTTGATTTAATGGTGAAGCAAAAGTATTATCAACAGAAACTACAGCTCCATTCTCATGAGCGATCTTCACAATTGCTTCTATATCTGTCACTCCGTTTGTCGGATTATCAGGGGTTTCAATGTGTACAAGTCTTGTACCCGGCGTAATAGCCTTTCGCACGGCATCTAAATCCGTCATATCCACCATTACAGTATCCACTCCAAACTTTCGATTGAAAAGTTCGTGAAACATTCTGTAAACAGCCATATAACTTACTTTAGGATAAATAACTTTATCTCCGGTTTTCAGTAACGTCCAGAACAATGCATGTAAAGCTGCAACACCGCTGGCAAGAACGATAGCATCATCGGCCTCATGCAATGCAGCAATCTTTTCTTCTAACCAATGCTGGTTTGGATTACCATTTCTGGAATACATGAGTAAATCTGTAGATGAATAGTTTACCTGTGACAAATCATCAGGCAGCTTAAAGCTGTTCGCCATATGGAGCGGTCTTCTGACTGCTCCTGTTCCTTCATCATAATCTGTGCCGGTATGAATAGCTTGTGTTGCTATTCCATAATCCTTATATTTATTATCCTTTTTTGACATATAATCCCTCCTCGCTTATCGGTTTATTTATACTAAATCTATCACCAAAGCCAACATTACCTATATACCTACTAAGTTGCTTCTATAAATGTTTATAATATCATATCCACCTTTATTTTTCGAGGATTATTTACTCTATTATTCCCATTCTTTTCATAAAGGAACGTAGAAAAGGCACTTCCCGCCAGTTTTTCCAAACTAACGAAAAGTGCCTTGAAATATCAGTCCATCAGCATATCTTTAATTCTTTCCTGTGGATCGATCCATGACTTTTGCGGAACATCATGGATTTTGTCGTTTTTCATATAATTACCAATGATAAACGGAGACTCGGGATCATGCAGTCCACTCTGTTCGATAACCTTTGTTCTTTCAGCGTTTGCATAGCAATATCTGCAAAAATGTCTGCATGTATTATATGCACCGATATCACAGGAAAGATAGCAGGCACACTCCGGTCTTGCTCCCTTTTTCTTAGGCACATCCAGATTTTTGCCTATAGCTCTTTCATAATCACTGATTTTCATACACCCACTACAGTCAGCACCAAACGGAGCTAAATCATTTCCCTCAGCGCAAGGTTTAACCGTCATGCCATGCGATTTTGCTATCTCGATGATTTTCCTTCCAATAATGATTCTGTCCTCTTTTGATACTTCTCTGGCCTCAGGAAAATTTCTCCTGACCTTAGGATACAGATCGATAAAGCTTATAACAACTGTCCCGGTATATCCATCAAGTGCAGCAGCAATCTGCTCAAATGCACTTATATGATACTCCATCGTATATCTGTCGGATAAAAATATCGGATCATATCTCCATCCAACTGAATCTATACCAACTATCCCGGACAGTCTTTTAAAATCTTCAATTAATTGATGTTTATCCGGAACATTCGGCTCTATATCCCGTCCATAAGGGGTCAGCGAGACAAACCAATATTGCCCGTAATCCTTGAGAAGTTCCATATATTGAAACATAGGCGCAGGATTCTTTGTACAGAAGCCTATTACATCCACCACCGACGGATCAAGACGATATCTGCTCACCTGCTCCGGATTATATGGATTACGGACGCATACATATCCATCCTTTAATCTGTTTGCAAACCATCTGGCATAAAAGGCCGGTATGTCAGTCCGTTGTCCTGTATTAATTATCATTTATCTCTACCTTTACTCCTGCTATCAAGACACTTATAATTACCAGAAGCCATCCAGCCAACACATCCGTGGGATAATGTTTTCCATCAACAATACATCAACCCCTGTTAAGTTATTCAAAACTGACACCATCGAGAATTGCTTCAACGTCAGCACCTGCAATATCAAGTCCCTCTGCCTTATAATAGAAAACATCCTCAATCCCATAAAAAGTATTCGCAAGCATTTTAACATATCCAAACCCCAGATCATCAGATATAACAGGTCCGCCTGCAGTGGTAACATAATACAGACGCTTTGCTTTGCAGAGTCCTTTTGGCATGCCGGATTCAGAATAGATGAATGTCAGTCCCAGAACATTTATCTGCTCGAAGTACTGCTTCAGCATTGCAGGAAAAGAAAGATCATAGTAAGGAGCTGCTATTACGATCGAATCCGCATCTGCAAAATCCTTTCCCAGTGCAAACAGAGGATCGTCATATCTTCCGGCATTTACAAACGCTTCACGCCGATTTATGAAATCTTCATTTACAATTGGGAAGTCTATTTTTTCCAGTTTGACTTCTTTAATCTCCCCGTCAAGGGTGTCCAGCAATTTCTTTGCTAATCTGAGTGTCCTTGACTGTCTGCGGACACAGGCATTTACGAATAATATCATATTTTTCCACCTTTTCATACTATATGTCGTAATCAACGTTAAGACTGACTTCTGTTTCCTATTTTTTACTGACTCTTCCCCTGCTCCACGCTTTTGATTTCATCCTGTGATGCACCTTTCAGCGCATAGGTATCAAATGCAGGGGTATCCGGAATCCGGACCTCTACACTTGTAATCCTGCAAAAAGCAGCTTCTCCCTGTGTCATGCTTATATCAAATACATGACCTCCATATTTTTTATCTTCCGAGAGAAAATGAAGATGCCATCCTGCAGCATTTATCCCATCCATATAATCTGGATAATATACGCAAACAAGGGAACCTTTAATATTTTCAAAAATAAAAGCTTTTTGTGTAACGCTAAGAGCATCTTTCAGTGTCACATGATGCGCCTTCGTCCCGGATTCCGACCTTGCATCTACTTTCGAAAACTCCCCATCGATCCTAACCGAATACATGGAATTAAGTCCAAAGTCTTCCTCAATGCGAAGCGTCAGCCACTGCTTAAGCTGCTCAATCGTATCCATTTTCCCTAGTTTTTCCTGCCTTTTTGACTGGAAACAACAGACAGAAGCAAATGGAACCCCTCTTTCACCCTCTGCCGGAACCACATCCCCGTTATTCTGGGCACGATAGCATTTTCCATCCAACACGATCATTTCACCGTCAACATCTTCAAATGTTCCCAATCCCATATCACCATGTTGGAGCAGTTCTTCCACAGTGATTACCGACTTTGAAAATCCGAGTGCCAGAGCCTGAAGTGTTGATACCTGATAATACTTTCCCATTGCTTTTTCCATCCTAATTACCTCGTCTCCTGATAGTAAACCCATAAAGACACTTCTCTTTTTTATATCGGTTTTGCCATATCATTGTTTTACTCGATAATGGTATAATATTTTGTACAACTGTACATCATTACAAATACAGTCACTCATAGTTCCGGTTTCTTTTTCCGGAAAGTCATTCTTTCCCGGAATGCCTCCGGACTAAAAGTAAAGGTTTTGCAAAATACTTTTTGAAAATACGCAAGATTAGAATATCCAATAGTTTGCGCTATTTGGGAAATAGTTAATTCACTGCTTTTAAGCATCTGAATCGCCCTGTTCATTCTTATTTCCTGCAAAAGTTCTGAAAATCCTTTGCCCGACTGTTTTTTTAATATCCTTATAACCTGACGTTCACTATATCCAAACTGATCCGCAAGAACTGATAACGTTACTGTCTGGCAGTGAAGATGCATATAATTCAAAAACATATGAAATACTGAATCTGAACTGTTCACCTGTGGTACGGAAAAAACTGCTTCATTCTCATGATTCCGCATAAGAATCACAAAAAACTTCAGGATATTTGCCTCGATCATCTGCTCACTATATCTTGGTTTAGTATTCCATTCCTCAAAAGACTCAAGCACCAGACTTTTAAGTTCATTGTCATTATCACAATGCCAGAGAATAAAGCTTCCTTCAGTATTATAAACAGCATTTGAAAAAGCAACCGAAAGATAATTACTCTTGTTTAGCAGTTGGAAGAAAACTGTGTCAAAAGTTGTAACTCTTATAAAGAAATCCAAAATGATACTGTTATCATCATGTGCCTGAAAACAATGTTCAAAATTAGGCGGACATAAAATAATATCTCCATCGTTCAGCCGATTTTCTCCGGTACGTGTTATCATTTGACTTCCTGCACTTTTCAGAACATAGTTGATTTCAATAAACTGATGTGAATGCAGCAGTAAAGGCATATATCTTAAATTCTTCCGCATTGTGACATTTTCATTCGGTAAAAGAAAAAAATCCTCACTTATATATAACGTATTTTTATCCAGAAAAAATTCTCTTTTTTTATACTTCTTTTCCCAGAACTTTTCCATCAGTCTATAAATATTATCATAGTCATCATCAGAATTTTCACCCATTCCAATTACATAATGTTTGTAGGAAGGATAGTTTTCCAAAAAACCTTTTAAGTAAAGCTCCAATTCATTCATCTCATATATTTCATAATCAGAATTCAATACTGTTTCCATAAATTCCTCCTATATAAACTCATGTTTATATTTGACTAAATGTTGCCGGATGTCCGTTTTTGCAGCGCCGTTGCTCAAAGCTGACGCTTTGGCATCCGGCGACAAAAAAGGCTCCTTTATAAAACATAGTTTTATTTCTGACAAAATGACGT
>CAJORC010000151.1 GCA_905236615.1 uncultured Lachnospiraceae bacterium | reverse complement strand
CGTAGAAACATGATGAAATAAGATATTATTAGTGGGTTCGAGTCCCCGAAGCTCCACGATTGAAAATAGCCTTGAAATTACGCTTTAGTGTTATTTCAGGGCTATTTTGCTATACGGAGAACTTCAATAACAATGCTATGGAAAGGAGACATTATGCTTGAAACAGGAACAAAAGCACCGGATTTCAATTTAGCTGACCAGAACGGTAAAATGCACTCGCTGTCTGAATATAAGGGACAGAAGATTATTCTTTATTTCTATCCGAAGGATAATACATCCGGATGTACGAAGCAGGCCTGCGGATTCGGCGAGCTTTATCCCCAGTTCAGGGAGAAGGGGGCTGTTGTTCTGGGTGTGAGCAAAGACTCTGTAGCATCACATAAGAAATTCGAGGAAAAGAACGGGCTTCCCTTCACGCTTCTTTCCGATACGGAACTGGAAGTTATCAAGGCTTATGATGTCTGGAAGGAGAAAAAGAATTACGGGAAGGTATCGATGGGGGTTGTAAGGACCACATATCTGATAGATGAAGAAGGAATCATCATAAAAGCAATGGATAAGGTAAAGGCGGCAGAAAATCCTAAGGATATGCTGGAAATGCTCTGACTGTAAAAAATCTTCTTGAACTGAGTTTAAGTTTATGGTAGAATTCTAATGTTGTATTATTAAAAAAATAATAGGAGTTGTCAGATAATAACTGGTGTTATTTAGAGGAGGAAGATATTAGATGAGAATCGCAGTATCAGTTGTGTTCATGCTTGTTTGTGTGGCACTTACAGCATTAGTTCTTATGCAGGAAGGAAAGTCCGCAGGTCTTGGAGCAATTCAGGGAGCTGCTGACTCATATTGGGGAAAGAACAAAGGTCGTTCAATGGAAGGTGCAATGATCAGATTTACAAAGATCCTTGCAGTACTTTTCCTTGTTCTCTCAGTATTGCTTAATATGAGCATTTTCTAAAGAGAAATACTTTAGGTTTCGTGTATATAGAATAGCTGTAAAACGCCTCACTTGTACAATTCAAGTGGGGCGCTTGTTTTTTAGAGGCAGATGAAATGAAGAGAGAAGAAACAGACAGAAGAAAAAAATTAATAAAGGAACTTATAGAAAGCGATTTCTATGTACCGATGAAGATAAAGGAACTTTCGATGTTTATGCAGGTTCCGAAAGCTGAGAGGAACATCTTAAGGGAATTGGTCTATGAGATGGCGGCAGAAGGCGAGATAAGTATCAGTAAAAGCGGAAAGATACTTGCTGCCGAAGGTGCACTTATCGGAACTTATGAAGCGCATAACGGCGGTTTCGGTTTTGTTGTGATCGAAGGCCATAAAGAGGATTATTATATTTCTGAGGAAAATGCCCTGAACGCAATGGACGGTGATACGGTTGAGATAAGCAGACTGGCAAAGACGCATCATCATAAAAGCCAGGAGGCAGAAATCGTAAAAGTAATAAAGCGTGCGCATGAAAGTATAGTGGGAACTTTTTCCATAAAGCACAAGGATAAAGCTTTTGGCTTTGTAATTCCTGATAATGAACATTTTACGAGTGATGTTTTTGTTGCGGTTGAGCGTTCTAAAGGAGCAAAGAACGGAGACAAGGTAGTTGTTAAGTTCACGGGCTACGGAGATGAAAGGCACAATCCTGAGGGTATAATTACTGAGATAATAGGCGCTTACGATGATCCGGGAGTTGATATAGAGTCTATAGTGAGAGCCTATGATATCACGGAAAAATTCCCCGAGAATGTTGAAAATCAGGCGATCCGGGTTGCAAAACCGGTGTCGGAAGCAGATATGGCGGGCAGGAGAGATCTTCGCGACCTGATGATGGTAACGATAGACTGCGAAGATGCAAAGGATCTGGACGATGCGGTAAGCCTGTACAGAGATGGTGAGAACTATGTACTGGGAGTGCATATAGCGGATGTAACGAATTATGTGCAGGAGAGTTCGGCTTTGGATAAAGAGGCAGTTAAAAGGGCTACGAGCGTTTATCTGCCGGACAGGGTGATACCCATGCTGCCAAAGGAACTGTCAAATGGTATATGTTCCTTAAATCCGAGAGAAGAGCGGCTTGCGCTCACCTGCATAATGACGGTTAACCCGAAAGGGAAGATCATTTCATCGGACATATGTGAGTCGGTTATAAAGACCAACCGGAGGATGTCTTATAATGAAGTACAGTCCTTCTTTGATGATACGGCTTCAGAGGAGCTTAAGGAAGAATGCGCAGAGCTGATACCGATGTTCTTTGAAATGCGCGAGCTTTCCCATATTTTAAGAGAAAAAAGGCGTAAAAGAGGAGGAATAGACTTTGACTTTGCAGAGTCTAAAGTCATCCTTGACGAAAATCTGAAAGCAGTGGATGTGGTTGAATATAAGAGGACTGAGTCCGCAATGCTTATTGAGGATTTCATGCTGGCTGCGAACGAGACTGTGGCTGAGACATGTTTTTATGAGGAGCTTCCATTTGTTTACAGAACGCACGAAAGCCCCGATATGGAAAAGATAGAATCGTTAAGGCGGTTTGTCATAAATATGGGATATCATTTCAAGGTGTCCAAAGAAGGGGTACACCCCAAGGAAGTCCAGAAACTTCTGAAGGAAGTTGACGGAAAACCGGAGGCTGCACTGATAACAAGACTTGCGCTCCGCTCGATGAGGCAGGCTAAATATACCACTGAGCCGACGGGGCATTTCGGACTTGCTACAAATTATTACTGCCATTTTACATCGCCTATCAGGCGTTATCCTGACTTACAGATACACAGGATAATAAAAGACCAGCTTAGGGGAAGACTTAATGACAGGAAGTATTCCCATTATGAAAAAATACTGCCCGAGATAGCGAAGCATTCCAGTGAAATGGAGAGGCATGCAGATGAGGCTGAACGAGAGAGCGTGAAGCTTAAGAAGGCTGAGTACATGCTTGACCATGTGGGTGAAATATACAGCGGAGTTATTTCAGGACTCACAAACTATGGTATATTTGTGGAACTTGATAATACTGTTGAAGGAATGATACGGCTTGCGGATATCGAAGGTGATTATTATCTTTATGACGAGAAAAACATGTGCGTGAACGGAACCCACAGCAGCAAGAGCTTTAAGCTGGGACAGCGTCTAAAGGTGCAGGTGGTTTACGTTGACAAGGAACTGAAAGAGATAGATCTGGTTCTTGCAGAGGAAGAGGAAAAAGAAGATGCCGAGTAAAAATGATGATGGAAGAAAAGTTGTAGCAAATAATAAGAAGGCTTTTTACGACTATTTTATTGAGGATAAGCTTGAAGTCGGGATAGAGCTTGCCGGAACCGAGGTTAAGTCAATTCGTATGGGTAAGGTAAGCATCAAAGAGGCTTATGTTTCGGTGGTAAAGGGCGAACTTGTCATTGACGGAATGAATATCACTCCTTATGAAAAGGGAAATATCTTTAATAAGGACCCGCTTCGCACAAAGCGG
>CAJORC010000150.1 GCA_905236615.1 uncultured Lachnospiraceae bacterium | reverse complement strand
TGATATGATTAGGATCGTCTGACATTGCACTTGCTCCTTAAATAATTCTAAAAACAAAACCCGGAAATACAGCTTCCCGGGTTTTTATTAGTCTCTGATTATCTTATCTCTTATCCGGCTTGTGATGCCCTGGTATCCAAAAGATTGTCAATCTCTTTAACAAGATTTCCTATCTCCGGTTTCGAAAGCTGCGCATCTGCTCCTAACTGTTCGCCCTTCCTTCTCATTTCATCATTCACAAGGGATGAGAAAATAATTACCGGAACATGTTTGGTCGTATCATCTGTTTTTATAAGCTTGGTAAGGTGATGTCCGTCCATGATAGGCATTTCGATATCGGTAATAACCAGTCCGACCTTCTGGTCGAGAGTTCCATCATCTCTGCATTTGCTGATGAAATCCCATGCCTCTTTACCGTTTACACAGTTAACAAGATTTGTATAACCGGACTTCTTAAGCGAATCTGATATCAGCTTATTCAGAAGAGCAGAGTCCTCAGCCATAACAATAGGAACATCGCTTCTTCTCCTCTGCTCGAGATCCGCAACCTCAGTAACCTTAAGTCCTGTCTCAGGGCTTATATCGGTTACGATCTTCTCAAAGTCAAGGATTATGACCAGTCTGTTATCGAATTTTACGATACCTGTTGACACACCGCTCTCTACAGTGTTTACGGTAGCATCAGGTTTGATTATGTCGCCCCAGGACACTCTGTGTATCCCTACAACCGAGTCTACATGAAAAGCTATATCGAGCTTATTAAAGTTCGTTATGATGAAAAGACCTCCGCCTTCCTGACTTCCTCTCTGCAGACAGTTTTTTAGGTTGATTGCCGTTATCATGGTATCACGCGGCATAAATATACCTTCAATGCTTGGATGCGAATTTGGCACAGGAGTCACAGGCTGATAGGTAATTATCTCCTTTATCTTAGCGACGTTGATGCCATAAGAGTCCTGATCCAACTTAAATTCCAATATTTCGAGCTCATTTGTGCCGTTCTCAAGTAAAATATTAGTTTCCATCCCCGTACCTCACAAGAGTATTTACATTGTCTGAAAACAATTATAGCACATCAATTTGAAAAAATATACAAATCTTACGCTCTAAATTCAATACTTTCGGTGTTTTTCCCCGATTTTGCTGTGCAAAATTCAGTACATTTTTGTGCATAGTCACAAAAATGAGCAAATAGATCATTTCGTGTTACTGTTTGACGAGTTGCGGTACTGAACCGGTGTCATGCCGTAGCGTTTCTTGAACTGACGGTTAAAATGCTCCACACTGGGATAACCTACATTTTCCGCAACCTTTTCAACCTTCATATTGCCGTTCTTCAAAAGCGTGCAGGCCTTCTTGAGTCTTATCTTCTGCACGTTTTCGCTGAAGGTCTCACCTGACTTTTCCTTGATGTATTTGGAAAGATAAGGCTTTGAGAGATAAAACTCTCTCGAAAGATCATCCAGAGTTACCGAAAGATATTTTTCCTGAATGAAATTAATGATCTCGGTTATCCTCTGGTCTTTTTCAAGGCGTGTCTCGCGGATCGCATCTATCTGATTCACCGCTACAGTGAGCGCGTTTATGGAAGACTTAATGATATCCTCGTCTATACCGACTCCCCAGTAACGTTTTCCCGCACAGTTTACACCGACATAAGTGCATGCCTTCGAGGATGAACCTTTTGTCAGGGCATGCTCTGTATAGGTCGAAAGCTCATAGCTAATATTAAAGAAAGACTTAAGAGCGTTGCTTACAGCATCAAGACGTCCGTTTCCGTTAGCTGCAACTATCGTTTCCTTACCGTCCCTGTTGATCGTAACACGGGCAAGAATACCGTCAACCTGTTCAAAATGGCAGGCAGATATAGTAAACTCACCATCGTTATTTATGTATTTATCCTCGAAAATATGATAAACTCTCTCCGGCGAAAGCTCTGCATGCTCTTTGTCCGAAATACCTTTCATCATATATCCGACATCTTCCTGCATTTCCTTTGGTATGGACATGCCGAAATTGTGCTGGAGTATGTAGCTTACTCCGCCCTTTCCCGACTGGCTGTTGATACGGATGACATCTCCGTCATACTCTCTGCCGAGGTCGTGCGGATCGACCGGAAGATAAGGTACGCTCCAGGGCTTTTCGGGATGGTCTTCATGCCACTTGAAGCCTTTCGAGATCGCATCCTGATGAGAGCCCGAGAAGGCAGTAAAGACAAGCTGTCCGGCATAAGGCTGTCTCTCATAGATCCTCATTCTGGTAAGTCTCTCATAAGCATCGCCGATCCTGCTGATATCCCTGAAGTCAAGTTTTGAATCCACTCCGTGAGAATACATATTCATTGCAAGTGTAACAATATCAACATTTCCGGTTCTCTCTCCGTTTCCGAAAAGTGTTCCTTCTATTCTGTCCGCGCCTGCAAGAACTGCCAGTTCTGCTGTTGCAACTCCGGTTCCCCTGTCATTATGGGGATGTATGGAAAGTGTAACCGCATCACGATATTTAAGCGAATTGCTCACTGCTTCTATCTGTGTTGCAAAAACATGAGGCATTGCATTTTCCACAGTAGACGGAATATTGATTATAACCTTGTTGTCCTTCTTTGGCTTCCACACATCAATAACCGCGTTGCAGACATCTATTGCGTATTCTACTTCAGTTCCCGGGAAGCTTTCCGGAGAATATTCGAAAGAGAAATTACCCTTGGTATTGTCAGCAAGTTCTTTAAGGAGCTTGGCGCCTTCCACGGCAATCTTCTTTATCTCTTTTTTATCCTTACGGAATACCTGCTCTCTCTGTGCGACCGATGTGGAATTGTAAAGATGGATGATCGCCTTCGGAGCACCCTTCACCGCTTCAAAAGTCTTCTTTATGATATGGCTTCTTGCCTGTGTAAGCACCTGAAGTGTTACATCATCCGGCACCATTTTATTTTCTATAAGGGTTCTTGCAAATTTATACTCTGTATCCGATGCTGCCGGAAAACCTATCTCTATCTCCTTAAATCCGATCTCAACGAGCATCCTGAAAAATTCAAGTTTTTCATCAAGACTCATAGGCTCTATAAGCGCCTGGTTTCCGTCTCTCAGGTCTACGCTGCACCAGATCGGAGCCTTCGTGATATGATCCTGATTAACCCAGTTGTATGTAGGCTTCTTCGGCATAAAATATGGTATCTTGTACTTCTCAGGATTATACATTTCCCCTACCTCTTTTCGTTATAGTATTTGACTATATTTAATTATAGTTTTACATCAATTTAGTTGACTTAAAATATGTTATCACAAATATCAGTCAAATAATAGGGACTATTTTAATATTTTATTGATGTATTTTATTTTGAACTGTTTTTCAAGTGCGTTATTTAATTCATAGGGGATTGCAACGCAATTTCCTATGAATTAAAATAAGAACCACCCTCACGCGGAGGATGGTTCTTATAATGATCAGATAATAAATCAAAGCTTCGGGCCTGCTGAAACAAGTGCCTTACCTGCTTCGTTGCCTTCATACTTAGCAAAGTTCTTGATGAATCTGCCTGCGAGATCCTTTGCCTTCTCTTCCCACTCAGAAGCATTAGCATAGGTATCACGAGGATCAAGGATTCCGCTGTCAACTCCGGGAAGCTCTGTGGGAACTTCAAAGTCAAAGAGCGGGATCTTCTTTGTAGGAGCCTTGTTAACGTCGCCGTTAAGGATAGCATCGATGATACCACGTGTATCCTTAATGGAAATTCTCTTACCTGTTCCGTTCCAGCCTGTATTTACAAGGTAAGCCTTAGCGCCGCTCTTCTTCATTCTCTTAACGAGCTCTTCACCGTACTTTGTAGGATGAAGCTCAAGGAATGCCTGACCAAAGCATGCTGAGAATGTAGGTGTAGGCTCTGTGATACCTCTCTCTGTTCCGGCAAGCTTAGCTGT
>CAJORC010000149.1 GCA_905236615.1 uncultured Lachnospiraceae bacterium | reverse complement strand
TAAAATCGAGGAAGATAAAGTTATTCTTCATGTTGTAGAAATTGAGGCAGATACCGATAGGTGTTACAAGAAGCGAATCCTGTTTTACATCAACCTTAAAGTCGATCGCCTTCAGAACCTCCTCGCCCCTGACAGCTACTCTCTGCGGATTGATATCAAGTCTCTTTGCAAGTGCTTCAGTAAATCCCGGAGCCTTACCGCCGCCGCCAACAATGAATACGGCACTGACACTCTTACCGCCATTGAGCTTCTTTATCCTGTCAGCGATCTCTTTTGTCATGCTTTTAATGCATGGTTCGATCGTCTTCTTTACTTCTTCAGGCGTAACCGTCTGCTCTATACCCATAATGTCATGGAACACGATAGGTTCATCAAGTGAAGCGCCTCTCTTTATCTGTTCCGCAACGTTGAATTCAACAAGATACTCTTTGGCAACGACTTCTGTTATCTCATCACCGGCACTCGGTATCATTCCGTAAGCGATTATAGTCTCATCTTTTGTGATACAGATATCACTTGTTCCCGCACCAACGTCAACAAGTGCGATATTAAGCATCCTGTAGGATTCGGGTATTGCAACTTCCATAGCGGCAATAGGCTCCAGTGTAAGATTTGCCACTCTTAAACCTGCCATTCCGACAGCCTTATAAAGTCCGTCAACTACTTCATCCGGCAGGAAAGTTGCTATGATATCGGCACTGATCTTCTCAGCCTTATGGTTTTCAAGGCTGCTCATCTGATAATCATTCAGGAAATAGTGCTCAACCGTATATCCTACACAATAGAAATGAATCCTGAGATCATTGTTTTTCTCAAATTCAGCATAAGCCTGCTGTGCTCCCTGAAGCTCAAGAGAATAAACATCTTCAGCCGTTACGTCCCTTTCCTCGTCAAAGACCTTTTCAACATGGACGTTAACCGTTCTGAGCACACGGCCTGCCGCCGCGATACATACGTCATCCAGAGGACGTCCGAGCCTTTCCTCAAGAATCGACGTTACTTCTTTGATCTCATTGGCAACGCCTTCGATCTTATGTATCTGTCCATCAAGCATGACTCTCGCATCATGCTCTCTCGACTGCATCCCTATAACGTGAAATTTGTGGTCCTTCTCATAACCCACAGTTCCAACGATGCTTCTTGTTCCGATGTCGAGTCCGTATACCAGCGGCTCTGTTATTCTGTTTTTGTCATTAACCATTGATTACCCCTTCAATTTGTTTGAAACTCTCCTCTAATGTCCCCGAATTATCTATGACCACCCTTGCGTAACGCCTGAACATATCGTCGCTAAGCTGGTTTCTCATGATACTGTCTGTCTTCTCATCCGAATAACCCCTCGTTTCTCTGAGGCGTTTTCTCCTAACATCATCGGATGCATAGATATACCAGAGTTCGTCACATACCTGCTCATAACCTTCTTCAATGAGCAAGGCAGCCTCCAGAAAATAGAAATCCCTTTTCCCCAGCTGCTTTTCCCTCTCGATATCGTTCATAAGATATTCTCTTACAGCCGGATGAATAATTGAATTTACCGATGCCAGAAGCCCTTTATCGCTAAAAATCTTATTAGCCATCTTTTTCCTGTCTATGCTGCCATCCTCATTCAGGATATCATCATTCAGAAGGCTTACCAAACGCATGTAACAGGCTTTTCCGGGCTGTGTAACAAGGTGTGCCACCTCATCCGCTCTCACTACCTTCGCGTTGTAATTCCGCATAAGGTAATCCATGATAGCAGATTTTCCGGCTCCCACACCACCGGTTATCCCTATAATTTTCATATTCAGTGTGCCTCGTCCCAGTTTGATCCGTTCTTAACTTCTGCTTCAAGCGGAACCTTAAGTTCTGCCGCTCCCATCATTTCTTCCTTAAGGATGGTTTCCACTGCCTTTTCCTCACCCGGTGCAGTTTCCACAAGAAGTTCATCATGTATCTGCAATATAAGCTTTGATTTCAGTCCTTCTGCTCTCAGTCTCCTGAAAACCCTTACCATTGCAATCTTGATAATATCAGCAGCCGTTCCCTGTATCGGTGCGTTCATGGCAACTCTTTCCCCGAATGAACGCTGCATGAAATTTGATGATTTAAGTTCCGGTAAAGGTCTCCGTCTTTTGTATACTGTCTCGGCATAACCTTTTTCCTTCGCCGAAGCAACCAGACCGTCGAGAAACTCCTTTACACCCGGATACGTCTCAAAATACTTTTCGATATATTCAGAAGCTTCTTTCCTGCTTATCGAAAGACCCTGACTAAGTCCGAAAGAGCTTATTCCATACACAATTCCGAAATTGACAGCCTTTGCATTACGCCTTAATTCCGGTGTTACCTCTTCGAAAGGAACATGGAAAACCTCGGATGCTGTTATGGCATGTATATCCTCTTCCTTATTGTAAGCCTCTATAAGCTTTTCATCTCCGGACATGGCCGCCAGTATCCTGAGCTCGATCTGCGAATAGTCCGCATCCATGAAGCTCCAGCCCTCTTTTGGAACGAATGCCTTTCTGAGTTCTCTTCCCAGTTCCGTTCTTACAGGTATATTCTGTAAGTTTGGATCAGCAGAACTTATCCTGCCGGTTGCCGTAATAGTCTGATTCAGGCTTGAATGTATCCTTCCGCCCTCATCTATAAAAGGCATAAGACCGTCAGCATAGGTTGCTTTAAGTTTTGCCAATGTTCTGTATTCAAGGACATCTTTTACGAAAGGAACCTCCGGCGCAAGCTTTTCAAGCACATCAGCTGCCGTTGAATATCCTGTCTTTGTCTTCTTTCCGCCCTTGAGTCCCATTTTCTCGAAAAGTATCACTCCGAGCTGCTTTGGGGAATTTATATTAAACTCTTCCCCTGCCGCCTCGTGTATCTTCTTTTCAAGACTCTTTATCTGTTCTGCGAGGGATGCGCTGAAATCAGCCAGAACATCCTTCCTGATCGCTATACCCTCGGCTTCCATTTCTGCAAGCACTTCTTCAAGAGGAATCTCTATTTCAAAAAGGAGTTCCCTCATTCCCGCGTCTTCGATCGTCTTAAGTAATTTATCGCCCTTTTCAAAAGCTTCGGCTGCAAGCATTTCCGCATCTTCCGGAATATCATAGCTGCTTCTCAGCGGATCTATGAGATACATTTCCAGTTCAATATCTATAAGCTTCTCTGAAGAACTAATTCCCAGATTTTTATAAATATCCTTTGCTCTCGCAGTATAT
>CAJORC010000148.1 GCA_905236615.1 uncultured Lachnospiraceae bacterium | reverse complement strand
CCTATCCGCGCGCGTCGCATCATACGCACAAAGTGCGTTTTTTAATTCATAGGGGATTGCAACGCAATTTCCTATGAATTAAAAAAGAGAGATGCAAACTACACATCTCTCTTTTTTTATACAGAAAAAATTCTTGACTTTATTTTCACATGGAAGAATGAATAAGATTAAGAATTGTATCAAGTCCTGCAGCGTCCATCTGACCCGGAGCGGAAACCTTGCCCACTGCACCGAATGTTGCAGCTGAGCCGAAACATTCACCGCAAAGTCTTGAAATAAGCCCTGTACCAGCCATAGACATAGTAATTATGGGACGGTCTGCAATATTAGTTGCAAACTCTTCCGTAGCACTGAGAAGCGTAAGAACGTCTTTCTTGGACTTAGGCATAACTGCGATCTTCGGAATATCAGCACCGAGTTCCTGCATCTTTGTAAGACGTCCGACAAGATCATCTTTATCGGGAGTCTTGCCAAAGTCATGGTTCGATGCTACAACTTTTACACCATGCTTATGAGCGCCCTCGATGATCTTTTTAACAACATCATCACCGGTAAACGCTTCCACATCGACCATATCAACATAACCTGATGCAGCAGCTGCAATATTAAGACCTGCATAATCATCAGGCTCTATAGCCTTCTCTCCGCCCTCTTTGGAAGTCCTGAAAGTAAAGAGAATAGGAGTATCACCCAATGCTTCCCTGAGTGCTTTTGATGTCTCCAGAACCTTATCAGGATCAAAGATGTCATCATACCAGTCTACACGCCACTCAACAATATCTAATCTCACACCCTCAAAAGACTTTGCTGCGGCAAGGATCTCCTCTCTCGTTTTACCAACGATCGGAACTATTATCTTCGGTATTCCCTCACCTATAACTATATTTCTGACTTTAACTGTATTCATAAATCCGATTCCTTTCAATGATATTTATAGATATCTTAATACTTTTATGAGTTGCTTTCCAGCATCTTTGTATATCTTAAGTTTACGAATACACCAAGAAGAACGCCTACACCTGTAAGCACGATGTTCATGACCATAACGCCTGAAGGTGTCATAGCTGAAGCAGCTGTAAGGATGGTATAGTTGCAGAGTGATGAAGCTATCATAACCAGAGCCGTTACAGTACCCTTGATCTTAGGGAAGAGCATATTGCAGACTGAAGTTGCGATCTGAAGAAGTCCGCCGGCACCTGCCCATCCGATCACGAATGCAGCTACCTTACATACTGTCTGGCTCGGGCTCACAAGTACAAGGATAAGTGTTACAAGGCAGATCACAGGATAAGCAACAATGAAACGCACGTCCTTGATCTTACGTGTAAGGATTGAAGTAACAATGAGTGCAAGGATCGTTCCCATTGAATAATAAGTCTGCATGATGGAAGGATCTTCCCAGCCCACATTTGTCTTTGCGAAGTTCTGTGCACAGTTGAGCCAGAGCTGGAATGTACCTGTACAGGTGAAACCGATAAGGATCATTGCGATCGACTCAAATGAAAAATGTGTATGCTTTAAGCTCTCGATAAGACCCTCTTTCTTTCCGCCCTTTGAAGCATCCGAATCCGGAAGCGGAAGAATGAAGATAAGTACCAGAAGTACGATATAACCGATACCGCAGACATAGAAAAGGTTATTGTAGCTTGTAAGTCCTGCTGCTGTTGTTGCAACTGTCATTCCAAGGAAGAAAGGCAGGAGCATCTGTGAGATAGCGATAAAGAACTTGATACCCATTGTAGCAATACCCGGTGCATCACTGATGATCTCGGCAACAGCGGGATAAATACCTGTATCAAGGAATGAATTCGCAATACCACCGATGATCGCGCACGCATAAGCTATCTGGTAACCACCGTTTGTTCCGGCATTAAATGCACAGGCAAGACCGATAAGATAAATTGCATAGGAAGCACCGCCGATAACAACAGAGATACGGCGTCCGAGCTTATCCGAAAGCGGACCCGCAAAAGGAAGTGCTATAAGTCTTCCCAGACCAAGTGCGGCGGAAATTGCCGTTATGGACATTGCTTCTACTCCCCAGCTTGTAGCAAGTGCCTCTTTAATAACTGACTGACCCAGTATCGAGCAGCCTACCCCGTGAATGAAATAGTTTAAGTAAAGGATAAGCGCCGCAGGAAAATATTTCTTATTCATTAATAAAACTCCTTTATTGTTTTTCGTGTTTATTATTCGTATTTAATTCCAAGAACTTCCTTCATGTGCTCGATAGGCATATCCTTACCTGTCCAGAGTTTGAATGCTGCTGCTCCCTGGAAAAGCATCATTCCAAATCCGTTCATTCTCTTACATCCGACTTCCTCAGCCATCTCAAGAAATCTTGTCTTAGCCGGAGCATATACTGTATCTGTAACGATAAGATCAGGACGGAGGAAAGAAGTATCCGGAAGCCATGTCTGTCCTTCAAGCGGCTTCATTCCAACACCTGTTGCATTTGCAAGGAGGTAAGATGACTCGATCTCTTTTCTGAGAGTCTCTTTATCATCAAGGTCATAAAGTGTTGCATGACAATCAGTCTTTGTATTGATCTTCTCAACTGTCTTCTCTGCATTATCCCAGAACTCATCATGGATATTGAAGATTGAGATCTCTTTTACTCCGTCAAGAGCTGCCTGAATCTCAATAGCAGTAGCGGCACCGCCGGCACCTGCGATAGTCATCTTCTTTCCGATAACGTCAATGTCATAGTCCTTTAATGACTGCATGTAACCGATACCGTCTGTGATATGTCCTGTAAGAACTCCGTTCTCATTGGTGATTGTATTTACTGCACCACAGAGCTCTGCTGCCGGTGAAAGCTTGTCAAGATACTTTCCTACTACTGTCTTATTCGGCATTGAAACATTTGATCCAACCAGCTTAAGTGCACGAAGACCTTTAACTGCATCTTCAAGTGTGCTGTTGTCTACCTCAAATGCAAGATATGCATAGTCAAGTCCGAGATATGCGAATGCCTCATTGTGCATTGCCGGTGAACTTGAGTGACGAATGGGATAAGCCATAAGACCTATAAGCTCTGTGTGTCCTGTAATACGTTCTGCCATGATTTTTTAACTCCTCCTTTGATCACACCATTTTTCTGATAAAAACGGTTCCTTTTACCATCTGCTGTTTTTTCATGCCCGCCATGAATCACAGCTCCATTTACTTTTCCGACTGTGAAATATTTATCGTCATTTTTTTCACAATCTCATCTTGTATTCAATTTTAGGGGATTGTCTATTTTTTATCAATGACAAAAATGATTCATAATTAGTGCATTGAATGTACTGAATTATTTGATATAATTTAATACAGATATTCTATGATTCCGGAGATATTTTATTATGACGATGAACCAGTTGATCTTCTTTAAGGAAGCTGCCCGTTTACAGCATTTTAACCGTGCCGCTGAAGCACTCAACATATCCGAGCCTTCACTTTCCCGCTCCATAAGCAGTCTGGAACATGAACTCGGCGTAATCCTTTTTGAGAAAAAAGGGCGTAATGTCACCTTAACAAAAACAGGTATGGTCTTTTCAGAGCATGTCGATAAAATCCTCGAAGATATTGAGATTGCAAAGGATAAAATGCGTGAATACGCCACAGACGGCGGTCATATTGATATTGCCTACGTTGCACCACTTGCAAAGAAATTTATTCCGGGTATCGTCAGAAATTTCCTGAATTATAAAGAAAACCGCAATGTAATTTTTAACTTTTCACAAAACACTTCCATCGATAATATTGCCGGACTGAAAAAAGGCCTCTTTGACATCGCATTCGGTTCTTACATCGAAGACGAAAAAGATATCTGCTTCGTCCCGGTACTTGAACAGGAAATGGTCGTGATCCTTCCGGCTGACCATCCCCTTGCATCCGTGGAAGAATTTAATATAAACGAATTTGACAATTATCCTCTGTTGAGCTATGAGTCAGCTTCAGGACTTGGAAAACGTACGCGCAAATTTTTCAGAACTTATGACCTGCATCCGAATATAATCTGTGAATCCCCCGATGAAGAAGGAATATCCGCACTCGTTGCCGCAGGTTTCGGGATCGCTCTTGTTGTCAATGTAGATGCCATTCACAGAAAAGATATCATAATAAAAAAAATAGCCGATGACATTACCGTAAAACACACCGTCTACATGTGTTATTTAAAAGAAAAATACCAGATACCCGTGGTTCAGAGACTGATTAAATTTATAGAAAATAAATTAGATCTTATTGACAAAGAAATGCGGGGGTGTTAAATTTTAAATACATAGTGCCCGCTATGAAATACAGCTCCTTGAGTTTTTATGAATAGGAGCTATTTTAAATGAAAAGTAAATATAAGCACATTTTTGAGCCATTCACCGTTAAGCGTATGACTATGAAAAATCGTATCTGCATGACTCCCATGGGTACAAACTATGGTGAGCAGACCGGTGAGATGAGCTTTCTT
>CAJORC010000147.1 GCA_905236615.1 uncultured Lachnospiraceae bacterium | reverse complement strand
TTGTACTCATCTGTCGTTATGGGAATAACGGTTCCGTGACGCATTGTTGAAGGGAATGAATATTCATTCGTATTAAGCTTTGCAAACTCACCGCTTCCGATATCATTAGTAACTGAAGGGAAGTAACCTCCGTCACCAAACCTGTCAAGAAGCATGCACCACTTATTCTCACCGTTAAATTTAAATATCGTTCCGCCTTCTACCCACTGCGTGCTGCTGAGATAAGCAGAATTTACCCTTGTCCAGCTGCCAAGAAGTGAATCCGATTTCTCAAGTATCTCATATTTGCCGCTTTCAGGATCACCGTCTTCAACTGTCGCATCAGAGGATGCTTCATTCTTGGAAAGCCTGTAATAGACTTTCTTTCCGTTTTCAACTGCTGCAATTACGGAAGTATCGATTATGCTTATCTCTTTTCCGTCCTTGTTATGAAGCTCGATCCATACTTCGGGTTCTGAGAATGTATAAAAATCCCTTGTTGTTACATAATAGATCTTATGAGTACCGTAATTATCATCATCAACTTTTGAAGCCCAGAATACAATATATTCTCCGGTCTCATCGTTGTAAACTGCCTCAGGTGCCCATGTGCATCCGGCATCATCTCTGGCAACCTTGACCATTCTCTGTTCGCCCCAGTTCACAAGGTCTGTAGACTCCCATACCATGATCGACTGGCTGCCGTTTGTCTGAGCCCTTCCCCAGTTGCCATTTCCGTTTATTTTGAGGTCTGTTGCGATAAGATAGAATTTATCGCCTTCCGGACTCCTGATTATAAACGGATCACGAAGTCCTTTTTCACCGAGTGTCGAACTGATCACAGGCTCTGATTCATTGAGTGCATCCCATTTAAGTCCGTCTTTTGAATCTGCAAAGTAAATCTGCTCACCATTCGAGCTGCCTTCACCGGTAAAATATGCAAAGAGATAATGTGTTGTATCTGCAGTTTCTGCTTTAGCCTTTACATTTACTGCAATCTTTCTTATAGCAGATTCTTTTCCCGAAACAAGGGTAGCCGTAAGGATAACCTGAGTATCTTCATCCTGTCTTCTTACTACACCTGCTGCTTTTCCGTCTTTTTCAGTATCGCTTATGATTTCGGGCTTAGATGATTCCCAGCTGATCTTTGATCCGTTTTCTCCAACGAGAGGAAGACTGATATTTCCTCTTGCTCCGTCTTCGATTCCGTTGATTGTAAGTGCATCTGCATCAGCTTTTACAATGTCAGCATCCTTACCGACATTTACAGTCATCTTGTATTCGAAATCTTTTGTTTCTTTATATTCGGTATTGCTGAATACCGGTATTCCGTCCTCTGACCATCTTACATAAGCAAGATAAGCATGTCTGCAGGGGTCATAAAGAGGGTGGGTTCCTGCGTAACCGCAGTTGCCTGTATAGCATTTCTCATCACGTGCGTGATATACGATTATGTCATTACCGTCTTTGTCTTTCGTAAATGAATTGTGGCCCGGTCCATACTGCTGGTAAAGATCCGAAGACTGAAGGATAGGCTTTGTGGTCTTTGTCCAGTTTTTGATATCAAGGATATCGCTGCCCTGATCTGCCATCATAAGACCCATGCAGTATTCAGGACCTGTTCCCGAAGCTGAAAAACTTACAAAAAGCTTATCCTCTGTCTGCAATACAGAAGGTCCTTCATTAACGACCTCGCTAACCTTCTCCCATGAATATTCGGGCTCCGTAAGAACGATAGTCTCAGTTCCTTCCTTCAGTTTCCAGGGTTCTTCGGAATCAAGGACGCCAAGCTTAAGGCTTGAATGTCCGTTAACTTTGTAAGCCCAGATAACATAATCTTCGTTCTGATAATTGAAGGTTGTCATATCAAGGCTGAAATCATCAAAATTATTACTGTAAGAACCGTCCGCATTTGTAAATCTCTTTGCGTCGCTCCATGAATCTGCATTTAAGAGAGCATCGGGCTTGTCGCACACGATCGCATAAGGTCTGATTCCCCAAACACCTTTAGGATCTTCAGATCCTGCAAAGTATACTACCCATTTGTCTCCAACCTTATGAAGCTCCGGAGCCCAGATGTGGTAACGCGGTGCCGTTCCGTCAGTATGATGCCACCAGATAACATTCTCTTCCGCATCGGCGAGACCTTCGATGGTCTTTGATCTTCTCAGTGAGATCCTGTCATAGCCGTGATTTACATCTTTATAAGCCGGCCATGAAGATGTGAAATAGTAATAGCCATCATCTTTGTTATAGATCACATACGGATCTGCCTTCTCTTCAATGATTGGATTATTGAAGTATGAAATACGTCCGGTAAGTTCGTGTGAACCAACATTAAGATCCTTAGTATTTGTGATGATATTGCCATCCGTGTCGGTCCATACTATGGAAGCATCATCTTTTACCTGACCATTTGAGAAACTGATCTTTGCCGGAGTTACAAGTGAATGATCCTCACCGGCCGATACCTCGATAACTTTCTTAGTGTCAGCCTCGACACTGCTTACCCTGACATCGACTTTTCTGTTAAGGTCTTCCCTCTTGCTCTTATCTGCTTCCTTTGCCTTACTGTCAAGTTCTTCGTCAGTAAGTGCTTTGTTATAGATCTTATAATTATCGAGGGAACCGTTAAGTGTTTCTCCTTCTCCCCAGTTTGCATGACCGATCCAGAGAACGCTGTCGTCGCCCAGAAGCTCCCTGATATTTACCTCACTGTCAATCTCGGCTTTTTTCTCTTTGTCAACGTAGAGGATCGTCGTATCCTTCTTAAAGACAACGTCGATATGATTCCAGTTATTTGTCTTTGTATCTAAAGAAACTGTTGCGCTTCTGCCGCCCTTGTTATTATATCTCTCTACAGTTGTCCTGCCGCCGTTTGTAAGAACCCCGAGATATTTCTCCTTTCCGTATTCGGGCTTGGCCGAAGCCGGTGTCGCAAAGAAGCTCCATGAAGTAGCTGAACTTGCAGGCTTGAAATCATACGAAATAGTAAACTCTTCAAGACCTGTGAGCGGGCTCTTTCCCTTGCTGTCTTTTACGGTAAGATACTGTGAAACATTTCCCGTCATGCTGACAGCTTTGCCGTTTTTGCCGTCGGAAAGACTGCTGTAACTTCCTTCTGCCTTGTAATCACCTGATACGAAACCATTCTCGGCATCGTTAAAATTAAATCCGGCGATCAGGCTTGCAGCATTCTTATCTGTTTCTTCCGTGCCTTCTTCTGCCGGAGTCTCAGGTGTTTCTTCTGTTGTTCCGTCATAGAGGAATTTAACCTGTTCGTCGCTGAGCTTTTTATCGTAGATCGTTACATCATCAATAAGGCCTTTGAACTCAGGATCCCAGTTATTTACGCCAAAATAAATTCCCTGTTTATCGCCATTGAGAGCCGGTGCTGCCGTACCGCTTCCGGCCTTTTCACCGTT
>CAJORC010000146.1 GCA_905236615.1 uncultured Lachnospiraceae bacterium | reverse complement strand
GCTCTTTGACCTTATAGCAAGACAGAAGATAAATGTGGACATGATCCTTCAGTCTATCGGACGTGACGGTACGAAAGATATCTCATTTACAGTTCCTGAAGATGCAGCAGATGAGGCTGTGAAGGTTCTTGAAGATAACATGAAGACATTAAAGGCTCACAAGATCGACGTTAATAAGAATGTTGCCAAGGTTTCTGTTGTAGGTGCCGGAATGATGAGTAACCCGGGAGTTGCTGCAAAGATGTTTGAGGCGCTTTACGGTGCAGGAATCAATATCAACATGATCTCAACTTCAGAGATCCGTGTTACGGTTCTTATCGATGAAAATGATACAGAGCGTGCTATGATCGCAGTACATGACGCTTTTGAATTAGAAGAGTAATGTGTGACGTTGTAGATAATGAATAATCCGACGCGGTATGGTGCTACAGAAATCTTTGATTTCGCTGTAGCACCTATGCAAGGCGTTCCAAAGAATTCGACTACCTATCTTTTATCTTATCGATAAAATACTTAAATATCTTCAATCCGTCTACGGTATCTTCCCTTTTATTTTTTAAGCACATACGCTCGGGGTGAAACTGAACTCCGTAGATAGGGAGGCTTTCATGCTCAATGGCTTCAACTATACGCTCACAGCAACTGTGGGCGGCTATGTAAAGACCTGAGCCAAGCTTTTTAACGGCCTGATGGTGGGCACTGTTTACGGGTATCTCTTCTGAACCATATATCTTATATAAAAAAGAATTTTCTTTTAACTGTACATCATGGCAGTTGTCAATGTGATGCATTCTCTTGTGTTTGTCACAGCAGGATATATTCTGTATCAGACTTCCTCCGAAAAAAACATTTAGAATCTGAAGGCCTCTGCAGATTCCGAGGATCGGAATCTGGCGGCTGACAGCTTCTTTTATCATATCTAATTCAAATCGGTCAAGATCATCATCAATATTCAAACTATCTGTATTTTCCTCATTATATAAGGACGGGTTAAGGTCAGTACCTCCGGGTATCACAAGACCATCAGCGGTCTTGAGCTGCGAGAGAGCGGAAGCTGTTTCAAAGAGTTCAAGAGGAATAGGGATACCTCCTGCATTTTCAATTGCTGAATAATAATTTTCATTCTTTGCGTAACTTCTGTTACCAATAACTGCTATTTTCTTCATTTCTACTGCCTGTTTATTCTGATTTTATTGAATTTAAAAATGTTTTTGCACGTTCTGTTTTGGGGTTTTCGAAGAAGTCTTCAGGTTTTGCTTCTTCAACGATTCTTCCGTCGTCCATAAAGATGACCCTGTCGGCAACCCTTCTTGCGAAATTCATTTCATGTGTGACGATGAGCATTGTCATCCCGTCAGAAGCCAGTTTTGTCATGACGTCGAGAACTTCATTAATCATTTCAGGATCAAGGGCACTTGTGGGCTCATCAAAGAGTATTGCCTTAGGATGCATTGCAAGAGCCCTTGCGATGGCAACTCTCTGCTGCTGACCGCCGGAAAGCTGCGAGGGAAGTTTATGTGCTTCCGAACCTACACCTACTCTTTTGAGAAGCTCCATAGCTTCGTCTTTTGAGGTAGAATGACTTTTATGAAGAACGGTAACGGGACCCATTGTTATATTGTCCAGAACGTTTTTGTGGGCAAAAAGATTAAATGACTGGAAAACCATACCGATCTGCGAGCGCAGCTTGGCCAGATTCCTGCCTTCTTCGGGAAGACGTTCACCATCTATCAAAATCTCGCCGCTGTCGATCGTTTCAAGCCTGTTTATAGTGCGGCAGAGTGTGGATTTTCCGGAACCTGAGGGACCGATTATTACAACGACTTCACCTTTTTCTACCGAAAGGCTTATGTCCTTTAAGACATGGTGATCGCCAAAATGTTTATTGATATTTTTTAATTCTATTACGGGAGCCATAGAAACCTCCTGTGGAAGCTTTTTTTTCTATCATGGAAGCAAGTTTATTAAGATAATAATTTATCAGTATATATATTACCGCAACAGTCAGATAAACCGAAAGCATGGCATCATAGTTTGAAATAAGTACCCGTGCATTCTGCATGAGATCGGGAAAACTTACAACATAAGCATAGGTTGTATCCTTTACAACTATTACTATCTCTGAAATAAGAGCGGGAATAACATACTTAAAACCCTGCGGAAATATCACCTTTATAAAGGTCTGCCATTCGGTCATTCCGATACAGAGCCCGGCTTCTTTCTGGCCTTTGGGTACGGCATTTACACCTGAACGCAGAACCTCGGCAACTACTCCGGAGGCTGAAATGGCGACAGGCAGGGAAATCTTTAAGAGGCTTGGAAGCTTAAGTCCCATACCCGGTGCGATTAGAAAGAAAAAATAAATAAAAAGAAGGGTGGGGACGCCTCTTGTAAATTCGATCACAGCAGCTGCGATCTTATTGGAAAAAGGAAATCGTGAGATTCGGGCAAGCATCATGGTAAAGCCCATGATAAAAGCCATTATTCCTGCAAGAACAGCAGCTTCAAAAGTTCCGACAAGTCCCTTTCCTATGAACTGCCATGTAGTAATCTTTGTAAAAAAGAACCAATATTTAGGATTTAACTGATCGTTGACGTAAAAAGACCTTATGGCAAAAAAAAGCATAAGGAAAAGGAGAAGCGCTGATATAACTGTAAAAACTGTGATCAGGCTGCGGGTCTTCGGCCCCGGCTTCTCATAAAGCACATCACGAAAGGTTCGAGCAGCATAGTTCATCGCTGAATCCTCACTTTCTTATCGATAAAATTTCCGACCTGGCCTATAACTAGAGCAGTGAGCAGATAAAGAAATGCTGATATAACGAAGGCTGTTATGCCCCCGACTGCGTGGGTATTGATATAAGATACGATACCGGT
>CAJORC010000145.1 GCA_905236615.1 uncultured Lachnospiraceae bacterium | reverse complement strand
TCTTTGTACTGGTAATAGCAATAGTAGTTGTAATCGTACTTATGGTAAAAGTTGTTCCCACATTTACATCCATGTTTGATGAGATGGGCGGAGAACTGCCATTTATGACGCAGCTACTTATAAATATGTCTAACTTTGTAAAGAACACCTTCGTATATTTTCTCATAATCGTGGTCGCATTGGTCATCGCACTGATCATGTACAAGAGGACTGAGAAGGGCGCGTTGACACTTGCCAAGGTGCAGTTAAAACTTCCTGTACTTGGAAATATAGCTGAACTAAACAGTGCCAGTCTTTTTGCAAATACCATGGCTACGATGATACAGGCTGGACTTCCCATGACAAAGGCTGTGGATATAACCTCAAGAGTCATGACAAATGCACTTATAGCAGAGCAGACAAAAAGCATGGTCACCAGAATAGAAGAAGGACGTACAGTGGTGGATTCCATGAGAGAAGCAGACTGCTTTCCGGATATATTGACAGACATGGTAGGAGTCGGTGAAGAAACAGGTGAGATGAAGTCTACCCTTGATACCGTCGCAAGATATTATGACAACGAACTTGAGCAGGCAGTGGCAAAAGCCATAGCAATGCTTGAACCTACAATACTTGTTTTCCTTGCAGTTGTAGCCGGCTTTATAGTTATTTCAATTTATATGGCAATGTTCTCGATGTACTCATACATGTAAATACTTACTGAAAAAGGGAGCATCCAATGACGATTTATTTCGGTGTTATAACCTTTATATTCGGACTTATATTTGGTTCTTTTTTGAACTGTATGGCGATGAGAATCGCAAGAAAAGAAGACTGGGTTAAGGGGAAAAGCCACTGCATAAAATGCGGACATGAACTATCTGCAATTGATCTGGTGCCGCTTGTAAGCTTTTTGAGCACAGGCGGAAGATGCAGATATTGTAAGGGAAAAATATCCTCAAGATATCCTGTTACGGAATTTACGTTTGCACTGCTTGCAGTTGTAATGTATCAGGCACTGCTTGCCCGGGCTATATCAGATCACTTTATGACACTTGATAGCGAACAGCTTTTCCCGGCGATGATACTTTTTATCAGAAATATGATATTGACAGGAGCGCTGTTTGTAGCAGCTCTTGTGGATATAGAGATTATGGAGATACCGGACGGCTGCATAATCTGCGGAACGATTGCCTGGATATTTACAGCAGGATTTTGTTACAAAGAAGCATCAAAGGTTTTACATCATCTCCTTGCAGCGGTGATCATGTTTGCGGGGATAATGCTGATCACGCTTCTGATGGAAAAGATTTTGCAGAAGGAAGCACTTGGAGGCGGAGACATAAAACTTCTTACAATGCTGGCACTGTATCTTGGATATGCTGGAAGCTATGAACTCATACTTTTTTCAAGCATCTTGGGACTTGTGTTTGCAGCAGTCAGGAGAATTTCTGATCCCGGGGCAGGAAAAGAGTTTCCATTTGGACCTGCAATCGCATTATCAGGATATTTGTTACTTATATGCGCGGATAAAATAACTTCGTGGTATATGGGATTTTTCATATAAAAATTAGTGACCATTTTCTCAGAGGGGAGACATTAAAGATGGCAAAATATGATGGAGTTCTCGGAGTATATGCATATAATGGCAAGCTTGCATTTGCTCTAAAGAGCGGAAAAAAAATAAAGACCGCGTGGGTAGATGTCCCGGAAAACATTGTAAAGGATGAAAAGCTGATTTCCAGAAACCTTTTTGCAGAATTCATAAAGGATACTATTAAGGCAAACGGACTTAAAGCTAAGAAGGCATCATATGTCATCGGCTCAGACAAAGTTCTTATAAGGGACATAACTGTTCCAAAGATGAACGATGAACAGCTCAAATTCAACCTACCCTTTGAATTTAGAGATTACATAAGGGGAGAGCTTAAGGAGTACATGTTTGATTATGCATGGAGACCTCCGCTTCCCGGAGAAGAAGCTGATGAGAATTCTTTAAAGCTTCTGGCGGTGGCACTTCCCGTGAGTTATTTTGAGGAACTTACAGATGTCTTTAAGGCACTGGGAATGAAAGTGGTTAGAGCCGTTCCTGATGTATGCGTGCTGGAGAGATTACTTCAGGAATATCCCACGGATGAAGAGAAAAATGCTGAGAGGTGCTTTTTGGAAATAAATGAAAAAGAACTCCGGATGCAGGTATTTAAAAACGGAAGATTTAAACTGGCACATGTCATGGACAGCGGAGAGATACAGATAATAAGGGCGATTGCAGATTCTATGAATGTTGACATGGAACTTGCACGAACCTATATGAGAACGAATTATCAG
>CAJORC010000144.1 GCA_905236615.1 uncultured Lachnospiraceae bacterium | reverse complement strand
TTCCTACGACACATGCGGTATACTGGGCAGGTTTTGTGATCGTGATCCTGGCAACGATCGCGGTTTCTTTCGGAGGAACCAGAAAGATCGCGAAGGTAACGGATGTGCTGGTTCCTGTTATGGCAGTTGTTTATGTCCTTACGGTGATCATGCTGATACTTATTAATTTCAGCCGTATTCCATGGTTCTTTCAGGCAGTATTTACTGAGGCTTTCAAACCGGAGGCAGTATTTGGCGGTGCATTCGGTATTGCCCTTATGCAGGGTGTAAAGCGTGGACTCATGTCAAATGAGGCAGGACAGGGAACCATAACCATGCCGGCAGCGGCTTCTGATGCAGCACATCCCTGCGATCAGGGATGTGTTCAGGCGATAGGTGTTTTCCTTGATACGATAGTCATCTGTACCCTTACGGGATTTGTGGTTATCATGGGACGCGCATGGCTTGGCAGCGAGGCAGAAGCCTGGTTTGAGATGGGTAAACTTCCTAAATATCTTGCTTCTGTTGAAGTCCTTACTCCGGGAACAGCTTTTAACAGGGCAGTAACGCTTCTTATTTCGCTCTGTTTCGGACTTTTTGCCTTTACCTGCCTTTTGGGATTTATGTCTTTCTCGGAAATATGCGCCAACAGGATAAGCAGGAGCCGTGTTTTCATAAATGTAATAAGAGTTATCGATATTTTTGTTATCTGCTTCGGAATGCTTACTTCCATAGTAGGAATGGATCTGGGTGCATTGTGGGATCTGTCAGACTTTGCGAATATCCTTATCGCATATTGTAATATTCCACTTCTTTACATGGGTTTTAAATATGTGAAAAGAGCCCAGATGCATTTTGAAAGAAATGATGGAACGCCCTTTAATTCAAGGACCGCCGGAATCGATGTACCGGTGTGGGATGAGAAGAGCAGGGATTTGAGCGGCGGAATCAAAGGATGAGGTTAAATATATGGCTGTTCATCTACGTGAATTAAAAAAACAGGATGCTTCATTTATGTTAGAATGGATGCAGGACAGAGATATTATAAGGTATCTTGATGGAAATTTTAAAGATATTTCAAAAGAGGATTGTGAGAAATTCATTTTCGCGTCTGCTTACAAAATCAGCAGACGCGATTTTGCTGTTGCGGATGAAAACGATGAATATATGGGATTCGTCGCATTGAAAGATATCGATGATGATGAAAAGAGTGCTGAAATATCAATTGTCCTGAGACGGAAAATGCAGGGTAAAGGTGCTGCAAAAGAGGCGCTTAAACAGCTTATCCGTGTGGGATTTTACGGAATGAGGTTAAATGTGCTATACTGCTATACGAAAATTGAGAATAATAAAGCCATGCATCTTTTTGAAAGACTTGGATTTATCAGAGATGATGGGCTTTATAACGATAATAGAGATTATAGGTTTATTTTGAAAAGGGAAGACAATAATGGGAATAGTAATGCTTCGAAAAATTAATTATGTTCTTGACAGGGAGCAGAAGTTAAAGCTTCTGGTTGTTATGCTTGTTATAATCGGAGGCTCGTTTTTGGAAACCTTGGGAGTTTCTGCAATACTCCCGCTTGTCAGCATAATTACGAATCCGGGTATAATCGAAAAAGAAGGTTCAAAGTATCATCTTGTAAAGGAAATGCTGAATATACCTGATGCAAGGACTTTTGTATTATACATGGCAATCGCCTTGATAATTGTATACATAGTCAAGAATTTGTATCTTGTATTTATGTATAATCTTCAGTTTCGATATACATACAATAATCAGCGCAGAGTTTCTTACAGGCTTACACAGTGTTATATGAGTCAGGACTATCTTTTTCATGTTTCACATAACATTGCTGAATTGCAGAGAAACTGCAGCTCCGATGTTAACGGATTTTTTACCGTGGTTCTTAATCTTATACAGCTTGTTACGGAGGGATTTACCTGTTTATTTCTTGTGGCGTTCCTTTTGATGCAGGATGTTGCAACAACTATAGCCGTTATGGTTCTTATGGGAGTTTTTCTTGTATTTGTGCTCCTGATCTACAGGAAGAGAATGACTGCTATGGGAGAAAAGGGCCGTCAGCTCGGCGCCGTACAGGGCAAATGGTTTTTGCAGTGCTTTGGTGGAATCAAGGAAATAAAGGTTCAGAATAAAGAGCAGTTTTTCCTCGATCATTATGATGAAAGTTACAAAAAATCCATAAAATTAATGAGAAAGCAGGCGATTTTCGGGCTTTTACCACGTCCGATAATGGAAACTATCTGTATTTGCGGTCTTTTGGGATTTGTGGCGGTGAGGATATACTTTGGTGCTTCCATGCAGCATTTTGTGCCCATAATGTCTGTTTTTGCAGTTGCAGCGGTACGAATGCTCCCTTCTTTCAACAGGATCAGTGGATGTATAGGCATGATCATGTACAATAAGCCTTCACTTGAGGCTATTTATGAAGATCTTCATAAAATTGAAGGCCTGAGAATGGAAGTAGAGAAGGATAATGGTGACACTACACAAATTGAACTTAATGAAGGAATCAAACTTGAAAATGTAACCTTTGCGTATCCTTCAAAGCCGGATAAGGTCATTATTGACAATATTTCAATGAATATTCCTCAAAACAATTCGGTTGCTTTCATTGGCCCTTCAGGAGCCGGAAAAACTACCCTTGCGGACGTTATATTAGGTGTGCTGAAGCCGCAGGGAGGAAAGATTAAGGCAGATGATATCAATGTTTATGAACATCTGCATGCGTGGCATAAAGTTGTTGGTTATATTCCGCAGACTATTTATATCATTGATGATTCAATAAGAAATAATGTTGCTTTTGGTGTTGATCCTGAGGAAATAGATGATGCTGAGGTATGGAGAGCTCTTGAGGAGGCTCAGCTTGCAGACTTTGTCAGAGAGCAGCCGGATGGACTTGATAGTAACATTGGCAGCAATGGTGTAAAAATCTCCGGTGGTCAGAGACAGCGTATCGGAATTGCAAGGGCGCTCTACCGTAATCCCAAGGTTCTAATTCTTGACGAAGCCACTTCGGCGCTTGACAATGAGACCGAAACTGCGGTAATGGAATCAATCGATGCCCTTGCAGGCCAGAAGACAATGATAATTATAGCTCACAGACTTACCACTATAAGAAACTGTGACATCATATTCGAAGTACGTGACGGAAAAGTGACGGAAAAATCAAAGGCGGAAGTGTTTAGTGAAGACTAAGAAAATTGCATGGCTGATATCTGCATATACGGAAGAAAGAACCCTTGCAAACCTTGTTGATGCGTTGGAATCAGAAGAAGTAGATATTTTTATTCATGTAGACAAAAGAGTTGACGAAAAACCATTCAGGAAAGCTGTAGGGGAAAGAGAAAATGTTTTTTTTCTTGAAGGAAAAAGAAGAGTTAAAGTTTATTGGGGCGGATACAGTCAGATTACAATGCAGTATAATCTTATAAAATCTGCACTTGATAATGGAAGAGAGTACGAGATAATTTCGTATATCACGGGAACAGATTATCCCCTCTATTCAAATGCGGAGATTATATCAAGACTGACAGAAGGAAGAGCATGGATAAGAGGCTTTGTCATTTCAAAGGAAGAGTCAGCTTTTGGGGGAGTGGAGAGTCAGAAAGACAGACTCCTTTATTATCACTATCAGGATTTACCGTACAAGATAATGTGGGTGCCGTTCAACAAATTAAGGATACCGAGATTTTCAAAATTTAATGCTATCGAATATGATTTTTATATGGGAAGTGAGTACTGGGCTGTTCCGTTTGAATGCATGAAGGAACTGATACTGGAATGGGAACACAATGACGGATTGAGAAAATTTCTTAGATTTGTGTTTGCACCAAGTGAAATTTGGATACATACGTTATTTTTTAATT
>CAJORC010000143.1 GCA_905236615.1 uncultured Lachnospiraceae bacterium | reverse complement strand
TTCTGTCCTCTACCTCATAAACTGCCGCAAATGTTCCGTCAGTCAGATAAACCCTGTATCTTCCGTTCTTTAATCTCGTGTTGAAAGAATTTCCGTTTCTTATCTTCTTTTCTATCATTTCGTCAGCTGTATATTCCGCATATTCCGAAAAAACACTGTCCAATGATTTTATATATTCCGAAATCTCACCGGATTTTTCAAGTTCTTCACATTCAGCAAGCGTTATTGCTTCATCCTTTGTAAATCCACCGGCTTTTGTTCTGACAAGTGAAAGCATTGCGGAACCGCATCCGAGTTTCTCACCGATATCACGGCAAAGAGAACGTATATAGGTTCCCTTACTGCAGCCTACCAGAAAACTGTATTCCCCATTCTCAAAACTTAAAAGCTTTAAAGAATTAATCTTTACCGGGCAGGCTTTTCTCTCGATGACCTTTCCCTCTCTTGCCAGCTCATACAGCTTCCTGCCGTTTATCTTCTTTGCGGAATACATAGGCGGTATCTGATCATAATCACCGATAAAACTATGCATTACCTCCAGAAGTCTGCTCTCCGTTACTTCGGAAAAATCGGACTCTGACGTAACTGTGCCTGAAATATCCTCTGTGTCAGTTGTAATACCGAGCTTTGCACTGCAAAGATATTCTTTATCCGTATCAGTCAAAAGCCCCACAAGCTTGGTACCCTTGCCAAGGCAGACCGGTAATACTCCTGTGGCATCAGGATCAAGTGTACCGGTATGCCCTATTTTTCTCATGTGCAGGATGCCTCTAAGTTTCGCTACAATATCGTTCGAAGTATATCCTGCCTCTTTCATTATTGGAATTATTCCATTATAGTTATTCTGCTGCTTCAAGCTGTTTCTCTATCAATTCTGAAATATTATTAAGTATATCGTGATATGTTCCACTCATTGTAAAGCCTGCTGCCTTTTTATGGCCGCCGCCTCCGAAATGAGTTGCTATCGCGGATACATCAACATTATTACCCGATCTCATTGAAACCTTATACGTAAAAGGTTCAGCCTCATACATGAATATCGCACACTCAACACCCTTTGTAAGCAGAAGCTGGCTTGCTATTCCCTGTATATCCTGACTTGTTGCCTCATAGAGATCCATTATCTTGTGATCAAGCATGGAAGCTATGCAGCGTCCATCCATAAATCTTATGCTTTCCATGATGGCTCTGCCCATAATCTGTGTCTGGACATAGGTCTTTTCATAGAAAGATTTGTTTATGATCTCCGTAAAGTCAAAACCAAAGCTTATGAGATGACCGGCAATACGCATTGTCTTCTCAGATGTATTTGAATACTGGAATATACCTGTATCATGAATGATTCCCGTATAGATACATTTTGCTGTCTCTATATCCATCTTTTCAGGATCAATGACATCATAAACAAGCTCTGATGTAGAACTTGCATCCGGAACTATATAATCATTCTCTGTAAATCCGTTATTACTTATATGATGATCGATACAAGCCTTAACCTTTGCCTTTTCAAAATATTCTGCAGCAAAACCAAGCCTCTCAGTATCTCCCAGATCAAGTGCAAAGAAAAGATCAAATTCCGTTGCGGCAGCTTTTGAAACTGTTTCAGCTGTTATGATTTCTTCAAAACCATTAAGATAAGAAAATACACTCTCAGGCTTCTCCAAAAATACTGTAAGCTTCTTTTCAGGATGCAAAAGCTTTATGTAATTGTAAAGTCCCAGTGTCGAACCAACCGCATCGCCGTCAGGTCTCACATGTGCACTAATCGCGATAGTTTCGGCATTACTGAGAAGTTTTTCCAAATCAAACATTATAAATCACCTTCTGCATCATCTGTCAGATCGTCATTTCCGGCATTGTTCTGATTATCATGAGCAATGACATCTTCGATCTTCTTCGACATACCAACACCATATTCTATGGAATCATCCATATAGAACCTAAGCTCGGGAGTATTTCTCAAGTTAACTATATGTGCAAGTTCACGTCTGATAAATCCCTTTGCGGAATTCAGTCCCGCAAGAGTATTCTCACGCTTCTCCTCATCACCGAGTACACTTACATATACCTTGCACGTTTTAAGGTCAGGCGCAACTATCACATCCGTAACGGAAGTAAAGAGATCCACACGGGGATCCTTTACCTCACGGATAATTTCAGAAAGTGCACGCATAACCTCACCGTTTATTCTGTTATTTTTTGTTGAATTCTTTCTCAACTTATTTCCTTTCGACTTCTACCATCTTATAGAATTCGACCGTATCAAGTTCCTGTACCGCATCAAAGCCATCGAATACAAGTCCGCACTCGTATCCTTCCCTGACTTCCTTAACGTCATCCTTGAAACGCTTGAGTGAAGCAAGTGCTCCTTCGAAGATTTTCTCTTCGCCGCGGAATATTCTGACAGAGCATCCTCTCTCAACCATACCGCCTGTAACGTAGGAACCTGAAATGTTACCAATCGCCGAAGCCTTAAATATCTGTCTGATCTCTGCATGTCCGATGATCTTCTCTTCGTAAACAGGTGCAAGAAGTCCCTTCATTGCAGCTTCGACATCATCTATAGCCTGATAGATTACCTTGTAAAGTCTTATATCAACATTCTCTGCATCTGCAGACTGCTTAGCCTGATTATCTGCACGAACATTGAAACCAATGATTATCGCATTTGAAGCTGACGCAAGGATAACGTCGGATTCATTAATCGCACCAACACCGCCGTGAATAACCTTAAGCGCAACTTCGTCGTTTGAAAGCTTCAGGAGACTCGCCTTGAGGGCTTCAACAGAACCCTGTACATCAGCCTTAAGAATTACATTGAATTCCTTCAGATCGCCCTCTTTAATCTGTGAATAGAGGTCATCAAGTGACATACGGTTCTTTGTCTCGTTAAGAAGCTCTTTCTTGTGCTGGGTCTTGAAAGTATCAGCAAAGCTCTTAGCCTCTTTATCGGTTTCAGGAGATACAAAAATTTCTCCTGCTTCCGGTACATCGTTAAGACCAAGTATCTCAGCCGGTGTTGACGGTCCTGCTTCCTTTATACGCTTTCCGTTCTCGTCAAGCATCGCACGAACCCTGCCGTGACACTGACCTACTGCTACAAAGTCTCCGACATGAAGAGTACCCTTCTGTACGAGGATTGTTGTAACCGGTCCTCTTCCCTTATCAAGTCTTGCCTCAATAACAAGACCTCTTGCCTGTCTGTTCGGGTTAGCCTTAAGCTCGAGCATATCAGCTGAAAGGATACACATTTCAAGAAGCTGGTCTATACCATCACCGGT
>CAJORC010000142.1 GCA_905236615.1 uncultured Lachnospiraceae bacterium | reverse complement strand
TTGCGACAGAAGAAGGAATAGCCCGCCAGCTGGGAATAACAAAGGATGAGTATGCGGAATGGCAGTCACAGATGGCTGTAACAAATGTAATATCGTTAAATGAGTTCATGGAGCAGGGTGTAGAGACACCCTTGCGCGAATTGGGAAGAAACCGGGTGACATGTCCCGAAGAATCGCTTGAAAGGGCGGAAATAAAGCAGAAACTTGCAGAGGCTCTGGATTTGCTTACCGATAAGGAACGCAAGGTTATACTTCTTTATTATTATGAGGAACTGACTTTAAGAGAAGTAAGCGAAGTTCTTGAAGTATCGGAGTCAAGGGTATCCCAGCTTCATGTCAGGGCTTTGCAGAAAATGAAACAGAAATTAGGCGGCTATTTTGGTATCCTCACGGAACTATAGAGCTGGAGTAAAACTAAAAGCGTATCGTTAGCGGTACGCTTTTATTAAACGGAGGTCGTTATGGGTGCGCGTAATGGTTATTTCAAGATTATCGGTGGAGAAGAAAAAGGATCAGTCATAATATATCCGCCTGAAGAGGGAGGAAAACCTGTTGACAGGATTGAACTGGGTAACTATCTCTTAAAACATGAGATAGAGTACGACCTTACCGAGATCGAGAAGGCTATTGCAGAAAAAACAGAAAAAACTGTTCCACTTCTCAGCCCTGTGAGTTATACTATAGATGAGGAAGTGTATCTTTTTGTGAGCAAAGACTCGATGAAGGTTTATGCAAGATTCTATCCGCCTACAGAAGGCGGCAGGGCCATAACAGAGGATGAGCTTGAACGTGAGATGAAGATCGTTCATTTAAGAGCTCCTATAATAAAGAAAAATTTTGAGAAATTCTGTGCTCACAGATGCTATTGCACAACGTATCTGGTTGCTGTCGGCGAAGAAATGGTCGAAGGCAAAGACGGATGGATAGAGTATTTCTTCAATACTGATGATTCCGGAAAGCCAACAGTTAAGGAAGACGGAACGGTAGACTTTCATGAACTTAATAAATTTGCAACCTGTAAGGTAGGCGGCAGGCTGGCACTGCTTCATCCGGAAGATCCCGGAAAAGTGGGCTCGGATGTTTACGGCAAAAAAATACTTCCGCCGAAGGTTAAGATTCCCAAGCTTATAGCAGGAAAAGGTGTCAAGCTGTCGGAGGACGGCATGGAACTCTATGCCGATGCCGAAGGTCATGTTAAGCTGGTACAGGATAAGGTAGAAGTTTCGGGCGTTCTCGAGATCGATAATATCGATACTTCGACCGGAAATATCAATGATTATCAGGGAAATCTTCTGATAAAGGGAAATGTTGCGACAGGCTTCAAGGCATCTGCAAGCGGCGATATTGAAATACAGGGAGTTCTTGAAAGTGCTGATGTTGAAGCGGGAGGACAGATCACGGTTGCCCGTGGAATCAATGCAAAAGAGCGTTCAAGCGTAAAGGCAGGAACAAACGTAATATCCAAATATGTTGAAAATGCCAATATCGAGGCCGGCGGATATGTTCATGCCGACTGTATCATAAATTCGAATGTAAGCTGCGGGGACAGTGTGACTGTTGAGGGCAAGAAAGCCCAGATAGCCGGCGGAACTGTCCGTGCGAAAAATTATGTTTCAACAGGTACCGCAGGTTCATCCATGGAAGTGCAGACATCCATAGAAGTAGGAATTAATCCTGAGACCAAGGCAAGACTTGATAAGATCGTTAAAAGGCAGATGGAGATCAGAAAGCATGTAGAGCAGATAACTCCTGTGATGGAAACGGTCAAGAAAAAAATTCTGGCAAAAGAGGCTATACCTATGGAACTTAAACAGAGGGCGATGGCATATTCGCAGGAGTTTAAGGAAGCTGAGATAGAACTGGGTGAGCTGAAGAGAGAGCAGGGAGAACTCGAGGCTGAAATAGCCGAGGGCAGCAACAGTTATGTAGAGGTCAGGAAAACTGCCTATCCCGGAACAAAGATCACAATATCAGGAACTACGGTTGTACTTAAAAATAAGTACCAGTTCTGCAGATTTTATCTGATAGATGGTGATGTAAGGTCAAGACCTATAAAATAAGTTTTTTTGTGTGTGGGAGATGTTATAAGGAGGTTGAGAGATGTCAATCAGTCCGGTGGTGTTGAATGGAACTATTGGCGTGACGCAGGATATATCTGCGCTGAAGGCGCATGCCGATGGTCACGCTTCTGTGCTCCAGAGTACGACACAAGAAAAAATTGAGCATCAGGCCGAACGTAAACTCAATATGGTCAGGGTACAGGATAATGTTGAGAGACAAAACAAAGGGTTTGATGCAAAGGAAAAAGGCAGTAACGAGTACACCGGCGATGGAGGCGCCAGAAGAAGGCGAAATGAGGACGGAGAGGTTCATATTAAGGGAAAAGGCGGGTTTGATGTATCAATATGATTGGAATTGAAATAGTGCTCCTACTGGCAGGGGCAATGACATTTACCATGAGTTTTCTTCTGCCTTCGGATAAGGACGGTGATAAGGAGGCCACCGATTCTGAAAAAGCCGAAAAGCTCAAGGAAGCACTTACTAATCTCATGAATTCCAATGAGGATGAAATAAGGCGGAGAGTAAGAGAAATTGCTTCTGATGAGGCAGATGCTGCGGGAGACGAAAGGAAAAGGAATCTCGAAAAGCTTACTAATGAGAAGATAATGGCTGTCGATGAATATTCAAAGACGGTGCTTGATGCAATTGAGAAGAATCATAAAGAAGTCGTTTTTCTTTATGATATGCTGAATAATAAATCGGTAGACCTGAAAAATACAATACGAAAAGCTGAACAGACAAAGCGTGAGGTTGAGGCAGAGAGAGCGGCAGAAGAACAGCGTGCCGCACAGATAACCCAGGCAGCCAGAGCGCTAAGGGAAGCTGAGAATAAACACAGAGCCGAGGTGGAAGCCTTGTCGGCTCTTAAAGCTGCGTCTGAAATAAAAAATGATATCCCGGCCGAACCCGAAAAACCGGCTGAAGCTGTAATGCCTACGGCAGCGCAGGTTATTGATGATGCGGCGGAAGAATCTGACAGACCTGAACCTGTAACTCAGGCTACGCCTATTATTGAACGTATAAAGGAACTCAGGGAAAAAGAGAAGATGGGCGGCGTGCCGCAGAATATGGCACCAAAGACGACACCCGGCAAAAAGAAGGTTGCAATGCCTTCTCCGGCGGAAATAGAAGCTTCTCTCGATGCCGGAATGCCTGTGTTTGAAGATATTCAGGAGGAAGCAGCTCCTGTTATCGAAGAGGTTCCGGCAATGGAAGAATCTTTACAGATTGAGGAAGAGATTCCTGCCGTTGAGGAAGCTCCTGTAATGGAGGAAATTCCTGTTACTGAG
>CAJORC010000141.1 GCA_905236615.1 uncultured Lachnospiraceae bacterium | reverse complement strand
TAATCAATATTGGAAAAATGACGATATAGCAAAATTAAGCGGTGTAAAAGAGTATAATAATTGATAAGTTCAGAAATAATAACAAATAATATTATGGGTGCAGGATGCTGGTATCGGAGGAGATACCAGCATGGAAGAGAAGATTGTAGCAATAATAAACGAGATATCTGAATATCTGTCTATTTGTCGAGCTCTTTGGGGACATAAAAGAGACGTGTACAGTAGGCGATTATATTAAAGCGCTTACTGCCGGAAAGAGTTTGGCGGGGGAGGCAGAATGAATACTGCCGAGCTTACTGGTGCGGCAGCATATGTATGGGATGTGGCACCAAGAGTTTACTTGCCGGATAGACTTTGGAAAGCTTTGCTTTATGAGGGATGTAATCCTATATTCGTATGGCAAATGCTGATTCAGCCAGCGACTAAAGAACAAATACGGCGTGAATGTTCAGGAACTAGTGGAAGTATGAAGAATATTTCTAAGCCAGGAATGCTTGCAATAAAAGTGAAAAAGGTTCCGCTGTCATTACAAAATGAATTTGCAGAGTTTGTTAAACAAGTCGACAAATCAAAAGTTGTAGTACAGATAACTCATACTGTTAAGAGGCATGATGGATATGAACAAAAATATAAAACAGCTTGATAATATAGATGCAGAACTGATAAAGAATAACATTTAATCATAATTACCGAGGAGCGATCATTATGGAAACAAATTTTGATTACCTCTTAGAGAAAAAGAAATATTCTGATTTCGCAGTGCAGGCTGTTGAGGCAGAAAAGAGCATCGCAATCTCTCCTGCAACCTGTGCAATCCTTTCAAGAAGGGCAATTGAGCTTGCAGTAAGGTTTGTCTATACCTATGATGCTGACCTTAAACTGCCATATCGTGACAACGTATCAAGTCTTATCCATGAAGAAAGTTTCAAAAATATCATAGAACCACGCCTTTTTCCGATGATTAAATATACGATCCATCTTGGAAATGTTGCGGTTCATACAAATAGCCTGATCAAACGTGACGAAGCTATTATTGCGCTCAGAGATCTGTATGAGTTCTGCGACTGGATTGACTATTCATATTCAGAAGAATATGAGGAAAAAACTTTCGATGAGACAATCCTTTCCACAGGCGATGAAAAGCGCGTAAAGGCGGAAGAACTTAAAGCCCTTTATGAAGATTTAAGCAGTAAGGATAAAAAACTTTCTGATATCCTTAAGGAGAATGAAGAGCTCCGCCGGCAGATGGCTGACGAGCGCAAGAGCAATAATAACCATAGAACTTTCAATATAGATAAAATAAGTGAGGCACAGACAAGAAAACATTTTATTGATGTTGCATTGCAGGAGGCGGGCTGGTTCATTGACCGGAATTGCTCGATAGAAGAGCCGGTAACAGGAATGCCGAATGCAACCGGTACCGGCTTTGTAGATTATGTGCTTTGGGGTAAGAACAGTCTTCCCCTTGCGGTTGTAGAGGCAAAGAAAGCATCAGTAGATCCCATAGTCGGAAGTCAGCAGGCGAAGCTTTATGCGGACTGTCTACAGAACAAATATAATCAGCGTCCTTTGATATTTACGACAAATGGATTTGAGTTTTATTACACTAATGATTATATGAATTATCCGAAAAGAGAGGTTTCAGGCTTCTTTACACAGGAGGAGCTGCAGCTTGAAGTTGACAGAAGGAAGCAAAGACTTTCTTTAGATAAAATTGAGATCAGGGATGAAATTACGAACCGTCCGTATCAGAAGGAAGCTGTTACGGCTGTCTGTGATGCCGTAAAAACAAACCACAGGAAAATGCTCATTGTACAGGCAACCGGATCGGGAAAAACCAGAGTGAGCATAAGTATAGTTGATGTCCTCCGCAGGCACAATTATGTTAAAAATATTCTATTTTTAGCGGACAGAACCGCACTCGTAAAACAGGCAAAAAATAATTACACAAATCTTCTGCCTGATCTTTCATGCTGCAATCTGCTGGACAGCAAGGATGATCCAGAAAGCTGCCGCATGATTTTCTCAACATATCCCACAATGATGAACGCCATAGATGAAAAAAAGAATAAGTTCGGGGAAAGGCTTTTCGGACCGGGACATTTCGACCTCATCATATGTGAC
>CAJORC010000140.1 GCA_905236615.1 uncultured Lachnospiraceae bacterium | reverse complement strand
GATTATAGCTCCGACGATAACGGAAACAATAACAACTGCCGTTGTCTGCTTAATAAGTGTCGGTTTGTCAGGCCAGATGATCTTTTTGAACTCGGTCTTTACTCCATCAAAAAATGAAGGTTTGGACGAGCTGCCAGTTTTAGCCTTTTCCTTCTTTGCTGAGGAAACTGCTACTGTATTCTCTGAATCACCCATTGTTAAAACCTCATCTTTCCGTCAGAATGAATTACTTAGTCTCTTTGTGAACTGTGTGAGTCTTGCAGAACTTGCAGTACTTCTTGATTTCCATTCTTTCAGGATGGGTCTTTTTATCCTTTGTAGTGTTGTAGTTACGGTTCTTGCACTCTGTGCAGGCAAGTGTTACTCTTGTACGCATGATATATTCTTTCCTCCGATTAAATAATATTTAGGGTGCACTTTGTTATTCTGCGTGCACTAAAAAAAGAGGCTTTGCCTCTCGCTTACCTAATATATCATAATTATTTTTTTCCGTCAATGCACTTTTTGTTAAATAAAAGAATAAAAACGATTGCTTTTTGTATGCAATTTGTGTTAGAATAAATATGTAAAATTATCTAATCGAATATCGCTCTTGCTTTTATATATTTAATTATGGAAAGCTTATTAGTGCATGGAGGCACAGAAAGGAGGAGCCGATGTCAGCATTTGCATTGTCCAACATCTATAACAGTTATCTGACCACTTACGATTTTGGGCAGCATAGCTCAACTCGCTTTGATACCCACAAGAAAAAAGAACTGAAAGAGATTTACAACAATATTGTAAAGCAGTCACAGGATGCTCCTCTGTATTTCCTTGATACGAGCGGAGTTTCTCAGAAGTATGCCATAAGTTTAAAGGAAGATGCAAGGGATCTGCAGAAAGCTATCTCTTCGCTCACTCCTGACTATTCTTCGAGCATTCTTGACCAGAAGATTGCCGCTTCCGATAACGAAGGTGCTGTTGAAGCGCGTTATGTCGGCAATTCCTCAAATGAAAGCGACAGTTCTCTCGATACTGATTTTGATATAGGTATTTCCCAGCTGGCTTCAGGTCAGGTTAATTTAGGGCGTTACCTCCCTAATAAGGAAACTTCATTGGAAAGCGGTACTTATTCATTCGATATGGATGTTAACGGTACTGATTATGAATTTCAGTTTTCGATCGGTCTGGGTGATTCCAACAGTTTTATCCAGAACCGCATCGCAAGGCTTATCAACCGTTCGAATGTAGGTGTCCGCGCCGCAGTAATGGAAGCTGATGACGGTTCCACCGCGCTCAGGCTGGAAAGTACTTCCACCGGAACAAATAATAATGTTAAATTGAATTTTGCAATTTCCGATAATAATACAAGCAAAAAGCGCGGTGCCGTTGAATATTTCGGAATGGATAAGCTTACTCATGAACCTACAAATGCCCGTTTCACAATAAACGGTGAGGAATATGAAGCTTATTCAAATACCTTTACTCTTGATGACTCTTTTGAAATGACTCTTAAGAGTGTTACGGGAGAAGGAAAGGATGCACACATTGGTCTGAAACCCAACCTCGAAGCTCTTACATATAATATCAACCACCTCGCAGGCGCCTATAATGATTTCATAAAAAGGGCTGCGGAATACACGGCAAACTATGGACAGTCAGATAAGATCATGACTGAAATGCACCGTCTAAGCATGAACTTCTCTTCACCGCTGAGAGCTGTAGGACTTGATACGATGTCTGACGGAACTATCGAAGTCAATGATGAAGTTCTGGCGGAAAGCGCTTCAGAAGAAGATCCCGAAAACAGCCTTTCGGCAATTAAGGATTTTACTTCGGCGATAATGTCAAAATCTGAGGATATTGCCCTTAATCCTATGAGCTATACCAAGCAGAAGCTGGTTGCTTACAAGAGACCCGGCGGTAATTTCCCTAATCCTTATATGACAAGCATGTATTCGGGAATGATTTTCTCCGGTTACTGCTGATCGGCTCAAAACATGATAATTTCTAAAACAACATCAAAAAACACTTTTTGAAGCAAAACAGTACCTTCAAAAAGTGTTTTTTCTTATCATGATCTTTATCTTAACATTTCGCGGACATCCGAAAGTGCGTCGACTACAATGTCATCCATATCATAGTATTTATATTTACCAAGCCTTCCGCCAAAGAATACTTTATCTTCTTTTGATGCGAGCTCCCTATACTTCTCATAAAGAGCATTGTTTTTCTCATCATTTACAGGATAGTAAGGTTCATCGCCTTTCTGCCAGTCTGCGGGATATTCCCTTGTAACAACCGTTTTGCCTGCATCTGAATTTTTTGGTGCAGAACCGAATTCCTCGAAAAACTTGTGCTCTATGATTCTTGTATACGGAATTTCATATTCTGTATAGTTTACAACGGCATTTCCCTGAAAACTGTCCATATCCATAACTTCTGTCTCGAAGCGAAGGCTTCTGTACTCCAAAGGTCCAAAGCTGTAATCAAAGTATCCGTCGATAGAACCTGTAAAGATAACCTTTGAAGCCTCCTTCATAAGTTCTTCTTTATTTTCGAAGAAATCAACCCCGATCCTTACTTCGCTGCCTTCGAGCATCTTATCTATCATGGCCGTGTATCCGCCTATGGGAATACCCTGATATCTGTCATTAAAATAATTATTGTCATAAATAAATCTGAACGGAAGCCTCTTTATTATAAATGCGGGAAGTTCTGTAGCCCTGCGTCCCCACTGCTTTTCGGTATATCCCTTGACAAGTTTCTCGTAGATATCCTTTCCCGCGAGCAGAAGTGCCTGTTCTTCCAGATTTTTAGGCTCTTTGATCTTCTCAGCCGCTTCAGCCGTCTGACGTGCTATTTCCGAACGCGCTTCCTCAGGTGTGACTACTCCCCAGAGCTCGTGGAATGTATTCATATTGAAAGGCAGATTATAGAGTTCATCCTTGTAACGTGCCATCGGTGAATTTGTGTAGCGGTTAAATTCCGCATAAGAATTCACATAATTCCATGCTTCAGCACTGTCAGTATGGAAAATATGTGCTCCATACTTATGCACATTTATACCATTAACCTTTTCGGTATAGATATTTCCGGCCGTATGATTTCGTTTATCAATGACAAGACACTTTTTTCCTGCTTTGCAGGCTTCTGCAGCAAAAACCGCCCCGTAAAGTCCTGCACCAACTATCAAATAATCGTACATTGCTTTAATAATCCTCTCTTTTTATTCCGTCTCCCATATGGCCTTTCTTCCTACTCTTGCAAGACATTCACCTGCCCCCATTATTATAAATATAACAGGAGTACAGATTATCTGCTGGTAGCAGAAAAAGTTGTGAGCCATATATGCCGTAATACACATTATCGGTGCTATTGTTTCCGGGTGTTTTTCTGAATTTCTGGCAAAATTAATGATCGCACTGATAAATATTCCTAAATAGGCAATTCCGCCAAAGATACCTATATTTACGATCTGCGTCAGGAATTCGTTGTGTGCACATGTAAGGATAGTATTTTCTCCCCACTTGCCAAAAAGGAATTCCGAATGATAGATATAAACCGTATTGAAAAATCCGTCAGGACCGGCTCCAAAGAAAAACCGCGCCGGATCGTCTGTCATCGTCTGTCTTACAGAGTCAAGTGTTACCCTCCATGAACCGCCTCTGTCCGATCCCCACTTATCGTCGAACAGCAGATACCAGTTATCGCTGGATAAACTTGCAGGCAGAAGCCCATTTGTATTAAGCACGATGTAAATTATACCGCCGGCAATACCTGCGATAAGCAGAGCAAAGTAGATTTTCCTAATGATCAGCAGTTTGCTGACATTAAGTTTATCTTCCTTATCAGCTTTCCTTAAGAAATAGTATGCTGCAGCAAGTGCCGCTATTACCAGCCACATAAACGGATGCTTTGAACCAAAAAGCATAAGTGTTCCCGGATCAACCATGGCATCAGGAAATGCCATCTGCAAAAATCCGATCACCCTCCATGACAAAAGCATCACGAGTATTGTCTCTACCCATCGGAGCAGATGCTTATTATCTGAAAATGAGAAATAAAAAAGTGTCGATACCATGGCAATTATAGCATAGAAAGCACTGTCTGATCCCTGAGTGATGAGCGTCATCGAGCCAAGGACAGTATATACTAGGCTGAGCCTTCTTACCCATGTCTTTTCAGAGTACCAGTAAATGAAAAGACCTATAGGGAAAAGCTGTACCACATAACTTGAATACCACGTTGCCTGACCAAGTGTTGACAGGAACTGGGGTATATATGAAGGGTCAAGGTCCGTATACATTCCCAGCGGATCGATCATGAAACGGTTCAATACTCCAAAAAGGAATACAAGTGATGCTGAAGAGAGATAAAGCACCATCATAAGTGTATCCCATCTCCAGAATCTTGATACAAAATAATAAATGACCACAAATGCTATCTGCGCAACAAGTCCCATATACCATCCGGAATATCCGCCCAAAACATTATACTGCGAAGGTTCCAGCACAAGTCCCGATGCTTCGGGAAGGTTTTTATAGGGTGTAAGTATTGAAGACAAAAGACAGAAAAACAGATATGCAATAACAAAGCAGTCCGTAAGGGACACTTTCTTCATGCTGAACCAGTCTTTTGCCCTGTTAACCCTGAAAATATCATAAACAAACCAACAGAAAAAGGCCAGCAGGAAAATGATCACTCCCGGGAAAAGGAACTGTCCCTCATCGTTTGACCAGAAGTAGGTTACTGTTTTAAAAAAACTCCACTTTGCTTCACCCATGTTGTAATATTTATCCTGATAATACAAAGGATAGATCACAAACATAAAGAACAGGTATATCGCCAAAGTTTCTTTGACGAAACGTTCCGACAGTAATTCCTTTGCCTTAATGCCGGTTTTTTTCAAACTTGAACTCATTTTTACTCTCCTAACTGTTTCAAAACTCAATCCCTAACAGTATAACACATAATTATTTTTTTATACAAGAAAAGAAGAAGGACAGATATCGGAACCCATCCTCCTTCTCATTTTTCTCATCCTAATGCCTGCAGTATCTTTTCCTTAAGCTGGTCTCTGTCCGGCGGTTTAAGAACATAGCCTGCCGGCTTCTCGGTAAGTACATCTATTATCTTATTCCTGTCATTTACTCCGGTCAGAAATATTACCGGAATTGAATTGCCTACCATTTCCCTTATTTTCTCAAAGGTTTCTTTTCCGTCCATCTCCGGCATATTGTAATCAAGCAGCACAAGATCCGGCATTTCTTTTGCTATACTGCTCAGTGCTTTTTCTCCGGATTTTGCAAGGATGATATCGTATTCATCCTCAAGCATCGCCTTAATACTTCTGAGCATCAGTGCAGCATCATCGACCACGAGTATTTTCTTTCTGTGCAGATTGGGTTTTTTCCCAAACCATATCAGGTCTTCTTCAGGCGTTTCTATACGTTCCGGATCTATCATGTTGAAGCACGCCTCAAGTATTTCACTGTTTTTTATCGGAATAAATCTGGCTTTATAGCGTTTATCATCGCAATGCCATTTAACATGCTCGAAATTCTCCTTGGTACTTATTACCAATACCGGAAGCTGTCCCCACCTGCTGTTCAGTTCGGAAAATATATCGTTATCCAGAGGTTCAAGCCCCGGCATACATATCACTATAAGATCAGGGGCGGCAAGCTTTATCATCCCGTGCATGGTTTCAGTTTCAGCCGGGCAGAACTGAACCTGATATTCATCTGCCAAGGCCTCGCCGACGGAGCGGTAAACCTCAGTAAATTCGCCAACAAGCAATATTTTTTTCAAAGTTTTATCCTCCTCTTTTCAGCAATAGAGCTCATAATTTCAGCTGCTCCATCCTCGTCAAGGTTCTGTACCTGTACAAATAGTTTTTCCATTAACGGACGGATCTCATCGCTGTAACCGTATTTTTTTAATTCATCCGCTGCCGCATCCGCACTGTCTACATCCATATCTGCCAATGCTTTCCTTAATCCTGTGAAGAGTTTCTTCATTAATTCATCTTCAATTTCCTCAGAACCGGTATTTCCATCCGAAGGTTTAAATGCTTCCGTAAGAAGCTTAAGGTTCTTTTCCCTTTCCTGCATATAGACCGGCATAAGAGACAGAATCCTCTCCATGTCATGATTTTTCGCCGCATACTCAAGAAGCTTTGCCAGTGTTGATATTTCTATAGCACCAAACATAGCCGCCGCACTCTTCATTGAATGAACCTTAACTTCGTATGCCTTGAATGCCTCTTCCAATCCACCGCTTTCCTGACCGCTTTCAAAGACTTCTTTTAGTTTTTCAAAATATCCGTTCAGTTCTTCGGCATCGGTATCGCCCAGACTGATGTAATCCGAAACCACATTTTTAAGTAGCTCCAGATCATGAAGCTTATTTATCGCATAATTCCAGTCAACCCCTTCAACTTCCGGAAAATCAGTGACCTTGCGTTCTTCCTCTCCATTTATAAAAGGAGCCCTCTCAACTTTTTTATAACTGCAGATTCCTTCAGGCAGATATCGTATCAGCATCTGTTCAAGCTTTTCAACCTGAATGGGTTTTGAAAGGAAGTCCGTAAAGCCCTCGGACAAGTACATCTCCCGTGCACCCGATATTGCATTGGCACTAAGTGCTATTATCGGAGTTCCTGTATTTATGCCATCCACTCCATTCTTAAATCTGCGCATGACCTCTATCCCGTCGATCCCGGGCATCATGTGATCGAGAAATACTAAGTCAAATTTTTCTGACGCAAGTGCTTCAAGCGCTCCCTTACCGGAATCAAGGTCTTTGATCTCCATACCGGAATGCTTCAATAATCCGATAAATACCTTGCGGTTCATGCTGTTATCATCGACCATTAGTATCTTCGCACCCGGAGCCTCAAAAACCTTATCATAAGAAAAATCTTCACTCTCGCCACCCGCATGATCTTTAAGGTCACCTATGCATTTCCTGTCAGCAACGCCCTGACTGATCTCGAATGAGAACGTCGAACCTTCCCCGTAAATACTTTCAACTTCAAGATGGCTTCCCATGAGTTCCAACAAGTTCATTGTAAGGCTCATTCCAAGGCCGGTACCTTCAATGCTTCTGTTTTTCTTTTCATCCAGCCTTGTAAACGGAGAGAATAGTCTTTCCATATCATCTTTTTTTATTCCTATACCGGTATCGGTTACCCGTACTCTTAAATATATATTTTCCGTATCTTTTTCCCGATATGATATTTTTAATGATACCGAGCCCTTTTCCGTATATTTGACTCCATTGATGAGAATATTTAAGATACACTGCTTCAGACGTATGTCATCACCTATAAGTATTGAAGGGATTTTATCATCAACCTCGACCTTTAGTTCAATCTTCTTCTTTTCAGCCCTGTCTGTAACCATCCTTACAAGGTCATTTATCATCTCTCCCAGATCATACTCCGTGGGTATGATCTCCATTTTTCCCTCTTCAACTTTAGAAAAATCAAGGATATCATTTATCAGCGCAAGAAGAGTCTTTCCGGCAGACCTGATATCCATTGCATAAGAGAAAACACTTTTTTCCCTGCATTCTCTTAAAATAAGCTCATCCATACCGAGCATGGTATTGATCGGAGTCCTGATCTCATGCGACATATGGGCAAGGAAAGCACTTTTCGCCTTATTTGCCGCATCAGCAGCGATCCTGTCAGTTTTGAAGATCTCCGACTCAAGCGCCAGACCGCATACCAGAGCAGCAAGCGAAAGTCTCCTTGTGTCCCGCTCCGTCTGGAAACCATCCGGACTGTCAAGACTGTTGATCGCCTGAAAAGCTCCTATCGTCTCGCCGTAACAGTTGTCTATAGGCATGACAAAAACGGATTTCGTGCGAAATCCTGTACTTGCATCTATTTCTGAATTAAATTCCGGATGGCTGTAAGGATCATTTGTGATGACTGTCCTGTTCTCCCTGAGTGCTTTTCCCACAAGTCCTGTACTGTCATCTATCTCTATGCGCTGTGTTCCTGTCGATGCAGACGTCACAACCCTGTGCTCTTCTTTTTCCCATTTCCAGAAGCTGGCCCGTTCGGAATTTACCATCATTCTTCCGAGGTCAGAAAAAAGCCGTATCACCTCTAACTGGTCAAAAGGTACGGCTTCTTCCATCTTCTTATATAATTCGAAAGCTATTTCATAAATCTCTTCCAGCAAACTGTCTTCTCTTATTTTTTCACCCATACGCTGCCCTATTTGTGCGCCCCGACTTTTTTCATTGCTTTTTTGTATTTGTCAGACACAGACGCAGCATCATGAACCGTAGAATGGGCTTTTTTCATGCTGAATACAAGCTTTTCCGATGCAGTATCACGGTTCCTGTTTTCTGTCGCCATGATCTTTACTGACTTTTCGGTAACTTCCGAGATAAGCTCTTTCAGCAGCTCTATCTCTTTTTTATGTGCGGCGCTGTTATCCAAAAGTTCGGAACGTACTTTCCTATATACCGACTCAAAGCCGTCATCAAGTCCATTTATTTCTTCTGCAATCTTTACACTTTTCTGAATGTTCATATCGACGGCGTTCTTATCCGGTTTTTCCGGCATAAGAACCCGGCTCTGTTCAACGTCGATCAGAAAAAGTTCATCAAGGAGTTTTGATTTTTCTTTAAGGCTTTCTATCAGGATATTGATATACACGTCCTTCATGCCTCACCAGCCCTCCTGCCCTCTTCAGAACCGGCAACTTTCTTCATGACCTCGCGCCATGTATCTCTCATTGATCTCATATGATCCGCACATTCTTCTAAAATTTCGGCACTTTTCTCAATGTTTGCCTCATGAAGACGTCTTTTAACATAAACATATATCCTGTTAAAATCTTCCGCAACAGGATATTTGTAGTCAAGGGTTGCCTGAAATTCCTCGATTATGCGCTCCGCTTTCCTTATATTAACATGAGCTTTCTCTATGTTATTTTCCTCTACACCCATTTTGGCAATGTTTATAAATTTAACACAGCCCTCATAGAGCATAAGAGTCAGTTCTGCAGGTGATGCAGTCATTATCTTGTTTTTTCCATACTGTGCATAAGCATCCTGTGCTCGCATAATCAGTCCCCCTTGTCTTTAACGTTTTTCATCAACCATTATGCCTGCAACTTCCCACAGTTTTGCAAGCATATCAAGTGTTTTTTCCGGTGGAAATTCTTTTAATACCTTTTTGGAATTCCTGTCTACTATCTTGATTGTTACACGGTTTGTCTCATCATGTATCCCAAATATCGCCTCCGAATTCTGTTCAAGCATCTCTTTATTTATCTGGTCTACTTTTTTACGGATTTCTTCATTAGCGGTCTTTGAGTCACCTTTTGACTTAAGTTTTGCTGAATTGCCCTGATCATCTGCAGAGGCTCCCGCAAAACCGTTGCTTTCCTCTTTGGAAACTATCTCACGCTTCTTCTCGGGTGCCGATGCTGCTTCTACAGCTTCGGTAACCACCGTTGATGAATTGTTCTGATATCCTCCAATATTTACTGCATTCGCAACTTTCTCAACTGCTGTCAATTTTGTCACCTCCTTGTGAACATTATATATAAAACTGCCGTAAGCCGAGTTCCGTCTCACAATCTTACGGTCATTGCCTTACAAAATCTTTATCGGCTATTTTCTAAAAATTATAATAGTTTTTTTATTAAATTTTTTTTATAAATATCAGAGTTCTGCCAAATGAAAAACCCCGCCTACCGTTAATATGACAGACGGGGGATAATAGCTTCATGCTGGCCTGAAGCTTTTTAGATGTAATTTAACAGTGACTGCTGGTTTATCTTTCCTGTAACCAGAAGTGCTGCGCTGTATACCATATCTGCTTCCTTAATATCAACTGCTACATCGGCGATATCCACATTTTCATTGTCAGATGCCTGCTCCTTCACAGTTGCCTGGTTTTCAGTGAGACGGCTTTGGATC
>CAJORC010000139.1 GCA_905236615.1 uncultured Lachnospiraceae bacterium | reverse complement strand
TTTGAAAAGTTTATGTCCTCATCCGGTAATGAGGGTGCTCCTGTAAAAAAAGAGCAGAAAGCGGATAAAAAAAGAGTTGAAGACTTTAAGAAGCAGATAGTTTATGAAGATGAAAATGTTCTGATCATAAATAAACCGGCAGGTATTCTCACGCAGTCTGATGACTCTAAAGAAATTTCCTTAAATGACATCCTGCTTGAATATTTTAATGATATTTCCGATTCACGGACTTTTAAACCGTCCATATGCAACCGCCTTGACAGAAACACCAGCGGCATGGTAATTGCAGGCAAGACAATAAAAGGCCTGCAGAAGATGAATGCCATTATAAAGACAAGGGATGTACGCAAATTCTATAACTGCATTGTTCTCGGAGAGATAAAGAAGGATGCGGTGCTGAAAGCATGGCTGAAAAAAGACAAGGCGAAAAACACAGTAAAAATCTTTGACAGTCCCTCAGATGATGCTGTTGAGATAGAAACCATAGTCCATCCCCTGAAGTCGATTAAGAAGGACGATATATATCTGACCTTGGCAGAGGTCGAGCTTGTAACGGGACGGCCGCATCAGATAAGGGCGCATCTGTCACATACAGGTCACCCGCTGATGGGAGATAAAAAATACGGAAGCCGCGAAAGCATCAGAATAAGCGAAAAAATGGGGATAAAGCGCCAGATGCTCAATGCATCCCGCCTGGAATTCCCGGAAATGGAAGATGACTTTTCGGCTTTATCAAAGAGAAAAATAGAAATATCAATTCCGGAAGATATGGAGAGGCTGATCAAATAATCTATGTCAACATGGAAATCAAGAGGACTTCGGGGATCGACTCTCGAGGAACTCATAAACAGGGCGAACGAAAAATATCTGGAAAATCATCTGAGCCTTATACAGAAGGTTCCGACGCCGATAACGCCCATAGAATTTGATAAGGAATCAAGGACGATAAAGCTTGCTTATTTCGATAAAAAGAGTACGGTCGATTATATCGGGGTAGTGCAGGGGATTCCCGTATGCTTTGATGCAAAAGAATGTGCGGTGGATACATTTACACTGGCGAATATTCATGAACATCAGGTACGTTTCATGGAAGAATTTGAAAGGCAGGGCGGAGTAGCTTTTTTTCTGATCCATTATACATCCAAAGGAATATTTTATTATCTGACCTTTAGAAAACTGTTTGAATTCTGGAAAAGATGGGAAGACGGAGGAAGAAGAAGCTTCAGGTTTGAGGAGATCGAGACGGAATTTATAATTGAACCCAGACCCGGAATGCCGCTTCCTTACCTCGATGCTTTGCAGACTGACCTTGACAGAAGGAGTGAAATCCCTGTATAATAAACTATCTTTTATCTTGGTAGCACGTTACCACGATAAAGCGCAACGCATAAAATCAGATACGAGGAGCATAAATAGTGAAAACAAACAGTTTACTTCATACTCCGGAAGGCGTAAGAGATATATACGGAGATGAACTTCAGAGAAAAATATGTCTTGAGGAAAGACTCAGGGAAAGAATACGTTCATTTGGCTATAACGACATAGAGACTCCGTCTTTTGAGTATTTTGATATATATTCAAAAGAAATAGGAACTACCCCGTCAAAGGAAATATACAAGTTTTTTGACAGTGAGAACAATACACTTGCACTGCGTCCTGACTTCACACCCGGAGTTGTGCGCTCGGCTGTAAAGTATTTTATGGAGGACGAACTGCCTAAAAAGCTTGTTTATCTCGGAAATACTTTTTCAAACCGCTCGGACCTGCAGGGTAAGCTCAAAGAAGTGACAGAGCTTGGAGTAGAGCACCTGGGGGATACCGGGGTAGATGCTGATGCGGAAATGATCTACATGTCGGTATGCATCTTAAAAGCTGCCGGACTTAAGGACTTTCAGATATGTATCGGAACTGAAGAATACTTCCGCGGTCTCTGTGAGGCAGCAGGCATTGAGAAAGAAGAGCGTTACAGCTTAAGCGAGCATATCAGGAATAAGAATTATTTCGGAACTCTGGATTTCATAGAGTCGCTTGATATAAATGATGATATCAAGAATGCCCTTTCATCTTTTTCAGATTTTGCAGGTGATGCTGATATCCTTGATTCTGCGAATGAACTTGCAAAGGGAATAAAGCGCAGCGAGGATGCTATCGCAAGGCTTAAAAAAGTCTATGAACTTCTGAAGATTTATGGCGTGGATAACTATGTAAGCTTCGATCTCGGAATGCTTTCGAAGAGAGAATATTATACAGGCATAGTATTCCGTGCATATACATTCGGAACCGGAGACGCGATCATCAGAGGCGGACGTTACGATAATCTTCTTGAAAAATTCGGTAGAAACGGAGCTGCGATCGGCTTTACGGTAGTCATTGATGAACTCATGAATACACTGAGCGCGCAGCATATAGGCATAGAACCCGGTCAGAAGAGAGCGATAGTTGCTTATGACGGATCTTCGCTTGCAGAAGCGGTTGCGTTTGCTGAAGAACTCAGAAAAGACGGAATTTATACGGAAATGCTGAGCCTTGATTTCACCGAGGAAAAGCTTGTGAAACGGGCAAGAGAAGCCCATGGTGCAAAGCTTTATATCATAAAGAACGGTGAAAGAAAGGAGGCAGAATTTTGAGATATCTTACATTTGCCTTAACAAAGGGACGTCTCGCAGATAAGACTCTTGAGCTGCTTGAGCAAAAAGGTCTTGGCTGTAAAGAGATGGAGGATAAAAAGTCAAGAAAACTTATTTTTGTAAACGAAGAGAAAAAACTCAGATTTTTCCTTGCGAAAGGACCGGATGTACCCACTTACGTCGAGCACGGGGCTGCGGATATCGGTGTGACGGGAAAAGACATAATCATGGAGGAGAACAGGAACATTTTCGAAGTCCTCGATCTGGGATTCGGGAAATGCCGCATGTGTGTGTGCGGACCTGAAGAAGCAAGAGAAAAACTTAACCACCATGAGATGATAAGGGTTGCAAGTAAGTATCCGCTTATAGCAAAAGACTATTTTCACAATAAGAAACATCAGACAGTGGATATCATCAAACTTAACGGCTCGATAGAGCTTGCGCCGATAGTAGGTCTGAGTGACGTTATAGTTGATATCGTTGAAACAGGAGCTACTCTCAGGGAAAACGGACTCAGCGTACTTGAAGAGATATGCCCTCTTTCTGCGAGGATGGTTGTAAATCAGGTTTCGATGCGCCTTGAAGCAGAGAGGATAAGAAAGATAATCAATGACTTGAAAGAAGTGGTAGGTTAGGCATGGGAATAAAAATACTTGAACTTAATGACGAAATAAAGACAAATATCCTTGAAAATATGCTGAAGAGAAGCCCTTCAAGTTACAGGGAACACGAGAATACCGTTCGTGAGATAATAGCAAATGTCAGGGAAAACGGTGATCAGGCCATTTTTGAGTATGCTGCGAAATTTGACGGAGTAACGCTTGATAAAAGCAGTTTCAGGGTAAGCGATGCAGAGATAAATGAGGCATTAACAGAAGTCGGTGATGACCTTTTAGCTGTAATGAAACGCTCGATGGAAAATATCAGGGCTTTTCATGAGAAGCAGGTAAGGCAGAGCTTTTTCTCGACAAGGGAAGACGGAAGTATCTTAGGTCAGAGGATCACTCCGATCGCAAGAGTCGGGGTTTATGTTCCCGGCGGAAAGGCAGTTTACCCTTCTTCTGTTCTTATGAATGTTGTTCCGGCAATCGTTGCAGGCGTTCCCGAGATCGTGATGACAACACCGTGCGGCAAAGATGGAAAAGTCAATGCAAACGTTCTTGCGGCAGCCCATCTTTTAGGAATAAAGGAAATCTACAAGACAGGCGGTGCCCAGGCAATAGCAGCTCTTGCATTCGGTACGGACAGCATCAGAAAGGCTGATAAGATCGTAGGTCCCGGAAATATTTTCGTCGCTCTGGCAAAAAGGGAGGTTTACGGACATGTCAGCATAGACTCGATAGCCGGCCCTTCGGAGATCATGGTACTTGCGGACGAGACGGCAGATCCGAGATTTGTTGCGGCAGACCTTCTCAGTCAGGCAGAGCATGATGAGATGGCATCCTCCATTCTTGTAACTACTTCCGAAAAACTTGCAGAAGAAGTTTCGGCGGAAATAGACAAATTCCTTGAAAAACTCAGCAGAAGAGAGATAATGGAGAAGTCTCTTGAAAATTATGGATATGCACTTGTTGCAAAATCAATGGATGAAGCGGTTGGTGTAGTAAACGAAATAGCTTCAGAGCATCTTGAAATTGTAACGGCTGATCCATGGTCGACCATGACAAAGGTAAAAAATGCGGGTGCTATCTTCCTTGGAAGTTATTCATCGGAGCCTTTGGGAGATTATTTCGCAGGACCGAACCATGTACTTCCGACAAACGGTACGGCTAAATTTTTCTCGCCTCTCTCGGTTGATGACTTTATCAAAAAATCATCAGTCATCTCATATTCGAGAGAAGCACTTGAAAAAGTTCATAAAGATATAGAGGCTTTTGCAAAGGCAGAAGGGCTTACAGCCCATGCAAATTCAATAGCAGTGAGGTTTGAAAATGAGTAGGAGCGTATTTAAGCAAAGGACTACCAAAGAAACCGACATTAGTGTAAAATTAGAGTTAGATGGAAGCGGAAAGTCTGATATAGATACAGGCGTTGCATTTTTCGACCATATGCTCGACGGTTTTGCACGCCATGGCCTTTTTGATCTGGAAGTTAAATGCAGAGGTGATATAGAAGTAGATTGTCATCATACGGTAGAGGATTGTGGAATTGTTCTTGGAACTGCGATCGCGGAAGCGGTCGGAGACAAGAAAGGCATAAAGCGCTTTGGAAATTTTATCCTTCCGATGGATGACGCTCTGGTTCTTTCGGCAATAGACCTTTCAGGAAGACCTTATCTTGATTTCAGAATGGATTTCAGGAATGAAAGATGCGGCGCAATGGATACAGACCTGTTCCGTGAATTTTTCTACGCTGTTTCTTACAGTGCCATGATGAACATTCATATTCAGAAACTTGCAGGGGAAAATGATCATCATCTTGCGGAAGCAGCATTTAAAGCATTTGCAAAATCACTTGATATGGCAGTTTCTTTTGATGAGAGAATAACGGGGGTTCTTTCGACAAAAGGCACTCTTTAACTCGCAGAGAGGATATTATTTTATGGATTACAAACAGATTGTCCCCAGTATATTCCTGAAAAACGGAGAGGCTGTGGAATGGCCGGACAAAGATGAACGGATAACTGACGACCCTGTACAGTTAGCATTGAACTATGCCAATTACGGCGCTGACAGCATAATTGTTTTTGACCTTTCGGAAGACTCGCATTCACATGCGATAAATATAGGCGTTATCAGAAATATATGCAGAACCGTTGATATTCCGGTTATCGGTTCGGGTAATGTAGGAAGACTTGAAGACATCAAGCGCATGATCTATGCCGGATGTTACAAGGCTTGTCTGAATTTTACAAGAAGAATAGATACTGCACTTACGGAAGATGCAGGAAGAAGATTCGGACGTGAACATATCGCGATAGCTGTTGATAATGTTGGACAGCTTGAAGCAGGTACGATTCAGATAAAGAATTATGTAAGTGAGATAATCCTGATCGGAAGCTTTGACCTTGAAGTCTGCACGGAATGGGTTACAAAGAACTGTACAAGGAACGTCAACCCCATAAATATGGGGCTTATTCCCGTATTCAGCAAAAAGACCTTCCATGACGCTGCGGCTGTGCTCAGAAGCTATGATATAACGGGAATCTCAGGCGGTGAGTTAAATTATAATTACAAAGAGTTCATGAATTTCAAGCGCCAGTGCAAGGGGCTCGGAGTCTCGGTAAATTCTTTTGAGAGTAAACTCAGCTGGAGTGATTTCAAGCTCAATTCCGACGGCATGGTACCGGTCATCGTTCAGGATTATAAGAATAACGAAGTCCTTATGCTTGCGTATATGAATGAGATGGCTTATAATGCAACGATACAGAGCGGAATCATGACCTACTGGAGCAGAAGCAGAAATGAGCTCTGGGTAAAAGGCGACACATCGGGACATTATCAGTATGTAAAGAGCCTGACTGCGGACTGTGACAATGATACAATACTTGCAAAGGTATATCAGGTCGGGGTAGCGTGTCATACAGGCGCGAGATCATGTTTCTTTAATGAGATGGTTTCAAAGGAATTTGACAGGTCAAATCCTATGGAAGTCTTTAACACCGTCTACAGGAAGATATGTGAGTCGAGCGAAGCACCCGGAAGTGACTCTTATACAAATTATATGTTTGACAAGGGTATTGACAAGCTCTTAAAGAAGCTGGGTGAGGAGTGTACCGAGATAATTGTTGCAGCCAAGAATCCGGATCCGGAGGAAATTAAGTACAGCATGGCAGACTGGCTTTATAATGCCATGATTTTGATGAGTGAAAAGGGCGTGACATGGGAAGATGTATCCAAGGAGATCGCCCACAGATAGTGAGATTTAGATTTTATGAAAAAAACAGCTTTGAAAGATGAACTGCTTTTGAAGATCGAAAAGCCGGAAAGATATATCGGTAATGAGATCAATGCAGTATTTAAAGATAAAGACGATGTAGACATCCGCTTTGCCATGTGCTTCCCGGATGTCTACGAGATCGGGATGTCCCATTTGGGAATACAGATACTATATGATATGTTTAACAAGCGGGAAGACGTTTGGTGTGAAAGGGTTTATTCTCCATGGCTTGATCTGGATAAACTTATGCGTGAGCGTCATATCCCGCTTTTTGCGCTTGAATCGCAGAACCCTGTAAAAGAGTTCGACTTTTTGGGGATAACTCTGCAATACGAGATGTGTTATACAAATATACTGCAGATACTCGATCTGTCAGGTATAGCAATAACGGCGACAGAGCGGACGGAAGATGATCCGCTGGTCATCGGAGGCGGCCCCTGCACTTATAATCCCGAACCAATAGCGGAATTCTTTGACATGTTCTATATTGGTGAAGGTGAGATATCTTACGATGCACTTTTTGACCTTTATAAAGAGTGTAAAAAGAACGGAACGGGCAGAAGCGGTTTCCTGAAAAAAGCCGCAAATATTCCGGGCATTTATGTGCCTCGTTTTTATGACGTGGAATACAACGAAGACGGTACGATAAGATCATTTAAGGCAAATACGGACGATGTTCCCGAAACTATCGGCAAACAGATAGTTATGAATCTGGACGAGGTTTCCTATCCGGAAAAGCCTATCGTGCCTTTTATAAAAGTTACGCAGGACAGGGCCGTTCTGGAGATAATGCGCGGCTGTATAAGAGGCTGCCGTTTCTGTCAGGCTGGACAGATCTACAGACCTGTGAGAGAGAGAAGCCTTGAATTCCTCAAGGCGAAGGCAAGAGCCATCCTCGACAGTACGGGACAGGATGAGATCACATTGAGCTCTCTGTCTTCTTCCGACTATTCGCATTTAGGTGAGCTTGTTCTCTGGCTTATTGATAATTACAGGGACAAGTATATAAATATTTCCCTGCCGTCGCTCAGGATCGACTCCTTTGCACTTGATATCATGAGCAGGGTACAGGATGTCAAGAAAGGTTCTCTGACCTTTGCTTCAGAAGCAGGTTCACAGAGACTCAGAGACGTTATAAATAAGGGTATTACGGAAGAAGACATCATGCGCGGTTCTGCAGAGGCATTCAGAGGCGGATGGAACAAAGTAAAGCTCTATTTCATGCTGGGACTTCCCACGGAAACCGATGATGACGTAAGGGCAATAGCCGAGCTTGCGAATAAGGTAGCTGCAAATTACTTTGAGACAGTTCCGAAAGAGGAGAGAAAAGGTATCAGGGTAATGGTCACTTCCTCGGCGTCTTTCTTTATACCGAAGCCTTTTACGCCATTCCAGTGGGCGGCAATGAATACGGCAGATGAATTTTTGAGAAAAGCGCATCTGCTGGGAGATGAGTTCAAGAATCAGATAAACAGAAAGTCACTTAAATTCCAGTACCATGAGAATAACTTAAGTGAGCTTGAAGGTCTGTTTGCGAGAGGAGACAGGAAACTGTCGAAGCTTCTGAAGACAGCCTATGAAAAAGGCTGTCTCTATGATTCATGGTCGGAGTGCTTTGATATTGATAAATGGAATGAAGCGATAGAAGAGTGCGGAGTTGATGTACCTTTCTATACGCAGAGGGAAAGGTCTCTTGATGAGATATTCCCATGGGATTTCATAGATATCGGAGTTACCAAGAACTTCCTTAAAAATCAGTGGCTTGAGGCAAAAGCCGAAAGAGTGACACCTAACTGCAGACAGAAATGCTCCGGTTGCGGTGCGGCAAAATTCGGAGGAGGTGTTTGCTTTGAGCAGCGATAATATTAAACTTAGGGTTAAATTTTCAAAGCATGGAATGATGAAATATATCGGACATCTCGACTGCATGCGTTATTTTCAGAAGGTTATAAGAAGAACCGGACTTGATATAGCTTATTCTGCCGGATTTTCACCGCATCAGATAATGTCCTTCGCACAGCCGCTCGGAGTCGGACTTGAGAGTGAAGGCGAGTATATGGACATCGAGGTTAAGAGCATAACGAGTTCAAAAGAAACGATAGAACTCTTAAATTCAAGTCAGGCTGAGGGAATGAAGATCATCGATGTGGTCAGGCTTCCCGAAAAATGCGGTAATGCAATGGCAACTGTTGCTATTGCCGAGTATATCGTCGCTTTCAGGGAGGAAAAGGAAGTTCCCTTTGATATCGCGGCGGCAATAGACAAATTTAATTCTTTGTCTGAAATAGTAATCGAAAAGAAGACTAAGAAGGGATCGAGAGAGATCAACCTAAAAGAATTTGTCTATAAGATAGAACTCAGGGAAAATAATAGGATATTCATGAGACTTTGTGCCGGAAGCGGCAGCAACATCAAGCCGGTTCTTGTGGTTTCCGAACTCTTTTCCATGAACGGCTTTGATAATTTTGAGGATGAAGATATTCTGATCACGAGGCTTGATCTTTTTGATGAAAAGGGTAAGGCCTTGATCGAGGCTGGAGAACATTTTTGAAAAACAAATATGTAATTACGGAATATAAAAATAAGCATTTATGTGCTGTCTATGAGGATGATGTTCCTGTTGAACTGATATTTGCTGAAAAAAGCGAGTTTTCGGTTGGAAGCATCTATATCGGACGGGTAGACAGTATCCTGAAAAATCTGAATGCCGCATTCGTGAATATCGGGCCTGACGTAAAAGGATATCTTCCGATGAAGAATCCAGATAAGTTCAAGGTCGGGGCGGAGATCGCGGTTCAGATTGAAAAAGAGGCCATAAAGTCAAAGGAGATCCGCCTGACGGAAGATATTTCGCTGGGCGGACATTATCTTGCGATAGCAAAAGGCCGTCCGGGAACCGGTATATCAAAAAAGATAACCGATGATGAAATTCGCAGGAGCTTAAAGGAAAGCTTTAAGACTTTTATTGAAGAAGATGACTTTTTAAGAGATTTCTTTGCCAATAAAGGTTACGGACTTGTTGTTCGTACGGCAGCAGCCGGAGCAGACGAGGAAGAGCTGAAAAAGGAACTTAAAGATCTTGCCGGAAAACTGTCGGATATAGAAGATTATGCCGATAAGAGGACTGTGTATTCCTGCCTCTATATGGAAGAAGATGCTTATTTCAGAAGAATAAGGGATGCGGCAGGAGAGACGGAGAGGATAGTAACGGACATTCCGGAAATATATCAGAAATGTCTGGACTATTTTTCCGACCGGGAAGAGCTGACGGGAGTCACTGCGCTTTATAAAGACGAGATGCTTTCACTGTTAAAGCTTTACAGCCTTGAAACGGTTATACAGGAAGCATTGCAGAAGAAGGTATGGCTCAGATCGGGCGGCTTCCTTGTGATCGAACCGACAGAGGCACTGACGGTAATTGATGTCAACAGCGGAAAAAACATCAAGGGAAAAAATAAGCAGAAGCTCATATTTGAAACAAATCTTGAGGCGGTCTGTGAGACAGCCCGGCAGCTCAGACTGAGAAATATTTCAGGTATCATAATCATTGATTTTATAAATATGAGCAGTAAAGAATATCAGTCAGAACTGATCTCAGAACTGAAAAAAGTCCTTAAAAAAGACAGGATAGAAAGCCGCTTTATCGATCTTACTCCACTTGGGCTTGCGGAGCTTACAAGAGAGAAGATACAGAAATCTCTTTATGAACAGATAAAAAAACCGGAGTATGTACAATAAACAAACTCCGGTTTTTATCATTTGGGCATAAACTCCATTATCTCATCGCCGCTGTCCGAACCACTGACCTCCGCATCAGGGAAAAGCTTACGGATCGCAGCTAAAACAGCTTCATATTGCTTCATCATCTGTGAATGATTGCTCTTAATGAAAGAAAGATCATTTTCGTTGGCTGCCTTTTCCAGTTTCAAAGCCTTATTCGACAATTTTTCGGCACCGACCATTTTAGAAGAACTCTTTAAGGAATGTACTAAAATTCCGTAATTGTTCCAGTCCTCTGCTTCCAGATAATTATTTATATCGCGGATCTTTTTGTCAGAACCCTTGATAAATTCCTCCAAAATAGAACCATAAAGGTTGTCGTCGTTCATGAAGAGCTGAAGTCCGAATTCGGGATTGATATCTGCTTCACGAAGAACACTGTATTTATCCTCTTTTTTGGGAGCAGTTTTATCCGTCTTTGGTTTAACTTTCTTTTCTGCCGGATATATCGGCTTTATCTTTTCAGAGGGAAGATATTTCCTCAGCATATTTTCAAGCGAACTGCTGTCAATGGGTTTCGTAAGATAGTCTGTGAAGCCTTCTGAGATATAGCGTTCTTTAGCACCAATCACGGCATCTGCGGTCAGGCAGATAACGGGAGTATCAAAATTCATGCCATAAGCCTGCTTACGGATAAGATGTAATGCTTCCGTACCATCCATTTTCGGCATTCGCTGATCCATAAGTATCAGGTCATATTTATTGATCTCCGTAAGTGCGAGTGCTTCTTCACCGCCGCCTGCGGTATCGATTTTTATCAATGTACCCTTTAAGAGACCTACGGCAACCGTAAGGACTTCGGGCACAAAAGGTTTTTTTATGAAATCCATTGCACCGAGTTGAAGACCCCGGGCCTCAGACTCTTCATTTTCGTCTGC
>CAJORC010000138.1 GCA_905236615.1 uncultured Lachnospiraceae bacterium | reverse complement strand
TGCAGGTCTTGGAGTTTGGGGAGGCATAAACCTTCTTGAAGGGTATGGGAATGACAACCCCGGCGCGAAGAGCCAGGGCATGAAGCAGCTGATGGCCGGCGGCGGTGTCTGCCTCATCGGAACAACGCTTGTACCGCTTCTTTCAGGGCTTTTCGGATGATCTGAAAGGACCTTAGGAGTTAAGAATAAATCGGAGTCGGATGCAAATCCGGCTCCTGATTATCGAGGAGGTACAAATTGGATTATGTATTTGAACAGATTGAAGAAAGGGTTAAAGACAGTCTGATACCTCTGTTGATGGAGATGCTTAGAGGTATGTTCGACAGCGTAAATACTGAGGTTGGAAATGCAGCTACCTGTGCTGCAACAGATCCGTCTGCATTTAACCCGACCGTTTTAAATGTGATTAAAAGCGTTTCAGATAACGCGATAATGCCTATAGCCGGTATGGTTCTAACCTTTGTAGCCTGTTATGAGCTCATACAGATGATAATGAATTACAACAATCTTGCCAATTTCGAGTCATGGTTCATTTTCAGATGGATTATAAAGACCTTTGTGGCTGTAGAACTCATAACTCATGTATGGGACTTTGCACTGGCTGTATTTGACCTTACAGGTGTTGTCATATCGGAAGGCGGCATTGTAATAAGCGGAAGTACTGCGGTAGATGCCTCGGCACTTGCTGAAATGGAATCAACTATTGAAGCAATGTCCATGTGGGGAGTCATGCTCATGTTCATACAAGTACTTTTCATAAATATATTTACCTTTATCTTAGCGAAGATCATATTCGTTATAGTTCAGGTGAGAATGATAGAGATATACCTGCATATATCAGTTGCTCCGATTCCTTTTTCTACACTTGGAAATAAGGAACAGGGTGTCATGGGACAGAGCTATATCAGAGGGCTTTTCGCTCTCGGATTCCAGGGCTTCCTAATCCTTATCTGTATTGGAATATATGCGGCAATGATCCGTACTCTGACATTCTCGGAAGACATAATAGGTTCAATATGGGGCGTTTTAGGATATACGATACTCCTCGCTTATTCACTCTTTAAGACGGAAACCATTGCAAAGACAGCACTTAACGCACATTAAGGAGGTAAAAATGGCAGCGTCATATATTAGTGTTCCAAGAGATCTCACACGAATCAAGTCAAAACCAATGTTTAACCTGACAAAGCGGCAGCTGATATGCTTTACGCTGGCGGCACTCATAGGAGTACCGTCTTTTTTCCTTATAAAGCGCTTTTCGGAAGTAAATGTTGCAGTTATGGGAATGATGATCATAATGATGCCTTTATTCTTTTTTGCAATGTATGAGAAGAACGGACTTCCACTTGAAGTTTATATAGGATATTTCATACGGTCGGTATTCATCAGACCAAAGACAAGACCATACAGGACAGATAATTATTATTCAGCACTCATGAGAGCTGCGGAAGTTGAAAAGGAGGTCGATAGAATTGTTTGCATTTCTGCAAAAGAAAAACAAAAGAAACTTTAAGATGCCCGAAGGATTATCAAGGCAGGAACAGAAAGAAATAACGGAAATAATCAAGGCTGCGCAGAAGTATGATGGCATACCGAGAACCGCGCAGCAGACGGTACCTTTCGATAGGATGTTTCAGGATGGTATCTGCCGCATCGGTCAGGACTACTACACAAAGACCATAAGGTTCCAGGATATTAACTACCAGCTTGCAACACAGGAGGATAAGACCGAGATTTTTGAAGAATGGTGCAGTTTTCTGAATTTCTTTGACAGCTCGGTACATTTCCAGCTCTCTTTCATGAATCTTGCCACCGATTCGGCTGATTTTGAAAAGAGCATTGCAATACAGCATCATAAGGATGACTTCAATTATATAAGGGATGATTATTCAAGGATGCTGCTTAAACAGATGGAAGCCGGAAATAATGGTCTTACCAAAACAAAATATCTTACCTTCGGTATTCATGCTGATTCTATAAGGAACGCAAAGCCAAGACTTGCCCATATTGAAATGGATATCCTGAATAATCTCAAACGAATCGGTGTAATTGCCGAAAGCCTTAACGGATACCAGCGTCTGGAGCTTATGTATAAGCAGCTCCATATCGGGGAGAAGTCACATTTTGCCTTTGACTGGAAATACCTTGTTAATTCAGGTCTTTCGGTAAAAGATTTCATAGTGCCGAGCAGTTTTGAATTTCCTACAGGCAGGATATTTAAGATGGGCGATACTTATTGTGCCATGAGTTTTCTCTCCATAGATGCATCTGATATAAGCGACAGAATGCTTGCAGACCTGCTTGATGTTGAATCGAGTCAGATAGTTACAATGCATATCCAGTCGGTAGATCAGAATGCCGCCATAAAAAAGGTTAAACATACGATCACAGAACTGGACAGAAGTAAAATCGAAGAACAGAAAAAAGCTGTAAGGGCAGGTTATGATATCGAGATCATCCCCTCAGACCTTGCCACCTATGGAAATGACGCAAAGGCATTGCTTAAGGAATTACAGTCACAGAATGAAAGGATGTTCCTGCTGACCTTTACGATATTGAATACCGGAAAGACAAAGGAAGAGCTTGAAAACAATATTTTCCAGTCCTCTTCTATCGCACAGAAGCACAACTGCAATCTCATAAGGCTTGACTATCAGCAGGAGCAGGGACTCGTCAGTGCTCTCCCACTTGCCTATAACGAAGTGGAAATACAGCGTGGAATGACAACGAGCAGTACTGCGATATTTGTTCCTTTCACAACTCAGGAACTCTTTCAGGAGCATAAGGGAGCTTTGTATTACGGCTTAAATGCCCTCTCAAACAACCTTATCATGGTTGACCGGAAGCTCCTTAAAAATCCGAATGGTCTTATACTTGGAACTCCCGGCTCCGGTAAGTCTTTTGCAGCAAAAAGGGAAATAGTCAATCTCTTTCTTGTGACAGATGACGACATTATCATATCAGATCCTGAAGCCGAGTATGCTCCCCTGGTCGAAACCTTGAACGGACAGGTCATAAAAATCAGTCCTATATCTGACCAGTACATCAATCCTATGGATATAAACATGAATTATTCGGATGATGATAATCCTATCGCTCTCAAGTCGGACTTTATACTTTCCTTATGCGAGCTGATAGTTGGTTCGAAAGAAGGACTGCAGCCTGTAGAGAAAACCGTAATCGACAGATGTATCCGAAAGATTTACCAGAAATACTTTGAAAATCCTCTTCCCGAGAATATGCCAATACTTGAAGACCTTTATAACGAACTTCTGAAGCAGGACGAGAAAGAGGCAAAGCACGTTGCAACCGCACTTGAAATATATGTAAGCGGCTCGCTTAACGTTTTTAACCACAGGACAAACGTGGAACTTAATAACCGTCTTGTCTGCTATGACATAAGGGAACTAGGAAAACAGCTTAAGAAAATCGGAATGCTCGTAGTTGAGGATCAGGTCTGGGGAAGGGTTTCCGAAAACAGGGTGCAGGGAAAATCCACACGTTACTATATGGATGAAATGCATCTGCTGCTCCGTGAAGAACAGACGGCTGCATATACTGTTGAGATATGGAAACGTTTCAGAAAATGGGGCGGCATACCGACAGGCATAACACAGAACATCAAGGATCTCCTCGCTTCAAAGGAAGTTGAGAATATTTTTGAAAACTCTGACTTCATCCTCATGCTGAACCAGGCAGTCGGTGACAGACAGATTCTTGCAAAGCAGCTTAATATAAGCCCTCATCAGCTTTCGTATGTTACACATTCGGGAGAAGGTGAAGGGCTTTTGTTTTATGGAAATGTTATCCTGCCGTTCGTAGACAGATTCCCCAGGAATACGGAACTCTATAAGGTAATGACTACCAAATTATCTGAAACACACGAAAAAATGGTAACTGATAATGGAAGCAGAACTTTACACAAGAACAAATAAAATAAGGGAAAAGCCTGTTGACGTAAGTGAAAAGGCTGTCCATTCGTCGAAACTTCATAATGAATCAACCATGAAAGACTTCTACGGTAGAAAGCTTCGAACCAAGAAAGCCGACAACGCTCTCACAGAGGAAGAGATAAAAAAGTCAAAGCAGCTTAAAAGGCAGAGCGTCCGAAAGATAAGAGCTGATGCAGCTGCGGAAAAGAAAGCGAGAAAGCTGTCGGAAACGCAGAACAAGGATAACAGCACTGCCTACGAAGTCATTGATGATGGCGTAGGAGCTGTGTGCGGAGTATCCCGGAAAATCAAATACGGTATTTATAAGAAGCAGCTTAAACAGAGGCAAGAATTGAAGGAAGTCGGTAATAATTCTTCCAAAATAGCTGCTGCACAAAAGGAATACCGAAAGAAACAGGCTCAGCGACGGATTAAGGAAGAAGCCAAGGAATTAGAGTATATCAGACGGAAGATCACCAAAGATATAGGTGACATCGGGGAGCGCATCAAGGAATTCGTAAAGGAAAAGGTCGAGGAACTCGTTGAGGAACACCCGCTTGAATGTCTTATTGTAATTCTCGGACTTCTTGTGTCCATTATCCAATCCGTAGTTATTACCATTGCTTTCTGTGTTGCAGGAACAGGCTGCGGATTATTCATTACAACGTCATATACAGCCACAGATGAAGACATCCTCCAGGTTGATGCCAACTACACGGCTCTTGAGCAGGAATTGCAGGAAAGGATTGACAATATCCCCAGTGAATATCCCGACTATGATGAATACCAATATAATCTTGCCGAGATAGGTCACAATCCTTATGAACTTGCAGCACTTCTTACCGTTATGTATGAAGCCTACAAGCCCGATGAGGTTGCAGAAACACTAAAGGAAATCCTTGATACGCAGTACAAGCTTACAACAAGGACAAAAGTAGAGCACCGCGAAAGGGATGGTGAGGATGTAGAATACCGCATCCTCAAAGTAACACTTAGAAATTCCGGTATCGACTATGTAGCGCGGCATTTCGGTCTTTCAGATGACCAGTTGAAACGATATGAAATACTTGTTGAGACATATGGAAACCGCAAGTATCTCTTTGAAAGAGATTCTTATTCCATTCCCGACGAAGGTGATTATCCCGATTATGAAATCCCCCCTGATTATATGTCAGATGAAGAATTTGCACGTATGATCCATGAAGCTGAGAAATATCTCGGTATGGAATATGTCTGGGGTGGAAGCAGTCCTGATGAGGGCTTTGACTGTTCCGGATTT
>CAJORC010000137.1 GCA_905236615.1 uncultured Lachnospiraceae bacterium | reverse complement strand
TTTGCAAGATAATTTCTCACGAGGCTTATCATATCGGCTTCACCGATCCTTCCGCTCTCGCTTGCTGTTCCCGCCGGCTTCCTGACCGCGATCAGGCTGGGATCCTCCATTAAAATTTCCAATTTCTTATTTATCATTTATGTTTATATATGTGGTATTTCCTATTTTGGTAAGTGTGAAACTCTTAAACCTGCTTAAGAATTTTGAAAGCTTCGGTGCCCCGTAGTTACGGGTGTCAAAGTCGGGATAACGTCTCTGAAGGCTGTTTCCCAGCGTACTGATATTCATTCCGTTCTCATCGTCATAGTTAAGAACGATCTGCCTGATTGCTTTCTCAATAGTGGAAAGCTTTGTCAGATTGGACTTTGACTTCGTATCAGACGTTTTCGAGGAAGTCTTCTTCTGCGTTCCCTTGGATACGGCCTTCTTTACGATAGCCGCTTTCTCCTGGGCTTCTTTCTCGTCCTTCTCGTCTTTTTCCTCTTTGTCCTCATTCGCTTCTTTATAAAGTACATCAAGAAGCTTAAATGAATCACAGGCCTTTATGAGGGCATTTGGTGTTTTGCTCTCGCCCATTCCGACGACCATTTTTCCCTCTTCCTTCAATGTTGCCGCAAGCCTTGTGAAATCGCTGTCCGAGGACACGAGGCAGAAGCCGTCAACATTGTTGTTATAGAGGATCTTCATGGCATCTATGATCAGCGCCGAATCAGACGAATTCTTACCAAAAGTGTTATTGAACTGCTGCATGGGGATTATGGAATTATCCAGAAGTATCGATCTCCAGGATGCACTGGAACTCTGTGTCCAGTCACCGTAAGCCCTTTTGATCGTCAGATCCCCATAGTTCGAGGCCTCATCCATGATGAGACCTACATATTTTCGCGATACGTTTTCTATATCGATAAGCACCGCAAATCTCTTATCATCTGCCATTTCTTTTCCTTGTTTATCAGATCTTAAATCTGTATCCAACACCCCAGATAGTCTCTATATACTGAGGATTTGATGAATCCATCTCAATCTTTTCACGGATCTTTTTGATATGGACTGTAACTGTCGCTATATCACCAACCGATTCCATATCCCAGATATTCTTGAAAAGCTCTTCTTTCGAATAAACATGATTAGGATTGGAAGCAAGGAATGCAAGAAGGTCGAATTCCTTAGTGGTAAACTGCTTTTCTTCGTCATTTACCCATATACGCCTTGCAGTCCTGTCAATCTTTAATCCTCTTATCTCAATGACCTCATTTCTGGGTCTTCCGTTTGCCGTAAGTCTCTCGAAGCGCGACAAATGAGCCTTAACCCTTGCTACAAGCTCGCTGGGTGAAAAAGGCTTAGTCATGTAATCGTCAGCACCGAGTCCTAATCCCCTGATCTTATCGATATCGTCTTTCTTTGCCGATACCATAATGATGGGAGTATCCTTTACTTCACGTACTTTTTTGCAGATTTCAAATCCGTCTGCTCCCGGAAGCATCAGATCCAAAATGATAAGATCGAAATTCCCCTCGAGGGCACTCTGAAGTCCCTCAACTCCGTCGTGTTTCACTTCGACTTCAAACGCTGAAAGTTCGAGATAGTCTTTCTCTAAATCCGCGATTGAGTCTTCATCTTCTACAATTAAAATTCTGCTCATCCGGCTCCCCCTGTTGAACCTTCCTCATTCTTTGCCCTGTCATACTTTGTCAGAGCGATGTTAATAGTTGTTCCTTCTCCTTTGCGGCTTACCGCCCAGACTCGTCCACCATGATCGTCGACGATATTTTTAACTATGGACAGGCCTATACCCGAACCTCCCTTTGCACTGTTTCTCGACGAGTCTTCTCTGTAAAACCTGTCGAAAATGTACGGAAGATTCTTTTCGTCTATTCCTGCACCATTATCTTTAAGCGAAACAATAAGTTCCGTTTCACTTTCTTTGAGGAAAATCGCAATTTTCCCCTTCTTTTTATCCATATACTTAATGGAATTTCCAACGATATTGTTAATGACCTTCTTAAACTGGATCGGATCCGCGATAACAACCACAGTCGGTGATATCGTATTTGTATAGACGAAAGTATACGAACGCGACTCCAGTTCGGTCTTCAGCTCTTCCGCACAGTCATTAAAATATTCAGTTGCATTTACCTTTGCAAAGTTATATGGAATTCTGTCAGTATCAATTCCTGCATAAAAAGTAAGTTCATTTATAAGACGATCGACTTCATTTGCCTTATTGAAAATCGTTCTGAGATACTTTTCTCTTTTCTCCGGAGTATCCGCAACCCCGTCAAGAAGTCCTTCTGCATATCCTTTTATGGATGTTACGGGAGTTTTCAGGTCATGTGATATATTTGTGATCAGAGTCCTGTTCTCATTCTCACTTTCTATCTTCTGTTCGGCAGAGTCCTTAAGCCTTTTACGCTTTTCCTCAAAGTTTTTGCAGAGGCTCGATACTTCATCATCAGCATTCGGTATACTGACTTCAAAATCAAGTATACCTTCCTGTATTTTCTGTGATGCCGCACTGAGTTCCCGTACCGGTGACACGATACCCGTATATATCCAGGATACAAGAGCAACGCCGGTAATTATAAGAATAAATACAAGTGCCAGAACTATCTTCATGATCGATGCCCGCATATCAGGAATAAGCTCGGACATCAGAGTTACAATAAATGCACTTCCCTTGGAATGATCTGAAAAACGAAAATCAACCTGTTTTATAATAAGTTTTAATTCTCTTATATAAGTTTCTCTGGAGTTGATTCCATTGCTAAATCCCTCATATAAAGGAAGAAGTTCCCGAATTTCAGTTGTTTTGGCTGCATCGCCGCTGTAATAAATATCATTGCCTTTTCTTATTATGAGAAATGAAGACCTTTTTTTAAGTCTGTCATTTAATTCCTCAAGAAAAGCGGCATCTTCAAGGTTTTCGGATTTATTGTCTGCCGTTTCTCTCAACTCACCATATATATTATCGGTCGATGAGGCAAAAATCTGAACACTATTCGACGCAATTCCTAAACTATCTACATCAACTCCTAATTCTTCATGGATAAGATGGTTTTCATAACGCGTCATTACCGCGACTGTTGCGCCAAAAAGCATGATAGGAATAAGAACAATTACCAGAAAAGCTATTGTCAGTCTTGTCCTGAAAGTCATATAGCTCCTTAGGAATTCCCTTAAATACAGTCTTATTTTAGAAAAAAGGGCGGAACATCAAAGAACCGCCCTTTTTTATTTTTGTCTAACTCGATATGCAGTTATTATAAGTCTATTTCTTAGTAGCCAAGCTGTGCAAGATATGCCTTAACCTGCTGTAAGAGAACTGCTCTCTCTGCCTCGGTAGCTGCCTTCTGAGCAAGGATAGCTGCCTCTCTAGCCTTAAGAGCTGTCTGATATGCCTCGTAATCAGCCTGTCCCTTTGCCTTCTGAGCTGCTGCCTCAGCAAGCTGCTGCTGATAGAAAGCTGCAAGAACTGTCTGGCCGTATGCATAAGCTGCCTGACCCTCTGCCTTCTGAACTGCGCCCCTTGCAAGCTCTACATTGTAGAAGTTAGCAAGAGCTGTCTGGTAAGCAACGTAAGCTGCCTGACCTTCTGCTGTTTCAGCGATTCCCTTAGCTACCTGACTTGCTCTGAAGTTAGCAAGAGCTGTCTGATATGCTACATAATCAGCTGATCTCTGTGCCTGTGTTGCAACTGCTGAAGCAACTTCCTCTGCTGCTGTACCTGCGAAAGCCGGAACTACTGCGATAGAAGAAAGAGCAGCGCAAAGTACCATAGCTACTATTCTTTTTTTCATTGTTAAATCTCCCTTCACACATAAAGTTTGGTAAACTCTAGATTTACTTCCTAATTGTATCACCCTATATTTATTTTTTCAAGGTATTATTGCATCAAATGCCTATAAAATAGACACTTATGTAACCTTTTATAATGCTTTTGCAATCTTGAGACGTCTAAATGCACCGTTGTGCATCAGCAGACCGTCCCCAAATTCAGGAAGCGATCTCATACTTACATTCTGGAAGAGTGACGTACTGCCTCCGCTCGAAAGGAGCATACCATCCGCTGCCGCCTTTGCATACTGGCTCACGACGTCGAATCCCTTCAGACGGTTCGCACCTACGGTAAAGATCGTCATTATTCCGCAGCCATCTGCCTCTGCAAGCAGTTTTGAAAGCTTGTTTGCTTCTTTCTTTGTAAGTTCGACGAAATTATCGAAGTCATCGATTATGATATAGAAGCTCTCAAGTTCAAGCGCAAGCTTTCTCGGAAGAACTCCCGGATTTTCCCGGACTTTCTCCATAAGCAGCTCGCTCCGTCTCTCGACCTCTTCCTCCAGCGCCGAAACAAATTCCGCTGATGCTTCCGCACTGTCTACATAATTAATGTTATCCCTGTCCTTATATCTGTAAAGTTCCATGCTCTTAGAGTCAAAAAGATAAACTGCAGAACCGTCGTTGATCTGCGAAAGTATAAGATGAAGAACGTTGGTCTTACCTTTTCCGCTGTCACCAACGATCGCGAACGGCGACATTGATCTGTCGGGTCCGCAGGATACGACATCACTCTTGTCAAGTCCCAGAGGTATGACTCCCTTAGGTGTTTCATAATTTCTGAGAAGATCTGTGACATCAAGCGTTTCGGGAAGTACCGGTATTCTGGGAGCTCTTGTTTCAGGATAAATTTCATTGACCGTTTTAATCTTTTCAATGATCTTTTCATTGTAACCCTGTTCCGTCTCACAATCACTCATAGAATATATCTGCATCATACAGATCTTTCTTCCGAGTTTTACAAGAGTTCTTCCTTTTATTTCGGATGGCTTATAATCGCTTCTTCCGACTATCACTCTCACGTCAGCCTCATCATAAAGGTATGCCGCTATTTTATTTTTGAATGCGTTAAAAGTGGAATACTTCATCGCATTACTTCCGCCGGCGCTTGCCACGATATAGATACCAAGACCGATACCGTCTCTCAATACCTTCTGCACGAACTGCTCGAAACCTTCCTGTTCCTTCGAAGCATCAAAGTTATCGATTACGATGACGACAGCTTTCAGCTTCTCATCCGAAGTCTGGTTGTAAACCTCGAAATTCTGGACCATTTTCTCAGCAAAGAGCTTTTTTCTTTCGAAGATCATGTCGTTTATTATTTTAATGAATTTCTGCATCCTCTCCTTATCATCAAGAACAATATAATCTGAAGTATGATGCAGCGCATTCAGCGTGATAAGTCCGCTGTTTCCGAAATCGAGGATATAGAAGTTCAGAAGCTCCGGGCTGTTCTTCATGGCAAGAGACAGTATGATGGTAGTGAGGAAAACGGTTTTTCCGTAACCCGCTGCCGCAAAGTAAACGATATTTCCTTCCTTTTCCATCTGAATCCTGTAGGATACCTGTGCCTGTTCCTCCGGAATATCCGCAAGACCGATCTCTGCCAGGAGACAGGGGGATTTTCCGCTCGCATCAATAAGAGTTTCAGGACTGACGATCTGGTTCTCAAGCGGCGGAAGCCATGGCTTCTTGATCTCCAGATGCTCCTTTGCCGAATAAAGCTCATTTATATAGTCAACAGTCGCGTCAAGCTCGGTAACAACTCTGCTCGCTTCCGCAGTTTCACCCTTGCTGAGATCCGGATTGATAAGCTGTCCCTGACCCAGGGCATTGATAAAGTAAACCCTGTTGTCGTTTTTCTTTTCTTCCTGATCTTTTTTGTAAGGAGCACCCGACCATGCAGATTGGAAAAGCTCATAAATCTCGTTATTTCCGACTTGCAGATAAGCCCGTCCGGGCTTTGTGATATAAGCAGCATCAGGAGTTTTAAGTATCTCTTTCGAATCCTGCTCATTCTGAACCATAAGGGCAAGCTTGAATTTCGAGTTTGTCCAGATCTGGTCATCAACGACACCTGAAGGTTTCTGCGTTGCAAGTATCAGATGGACACCGAGGCTTCGTCCGATACGGGCCGCCGATACAAGTTCTTTCATGAAATCAGGCTGCTCTTTTTTCAGCTCCGCAAACTCATCACTTATAATGAAAAGATGCGGCATGGGTTCTTCCGCTTCACCGGCTTTAAAAAGCCTGTTGTAAGCATTGATATGATTTACGTCATATTTCGAAAAAACTCTCTGTCTGCGCGCAAGTTCAGCCTTGATAGAAGTCATGGCTCTCATACTCTGAGCCCCGTCAAGGTTTGTGATCGTTCCAAGAAGGTGCGGCAGGTTCTTGAAAAGTCCGGCCATTCCGCCTCCCTTATAGTCGATAAGCAGGAACGCCACATCATATGGGCTGAAATTAACCGCAAGAGACATTATGTATGACTGAATGATCTCCGATTTACCCGAACCCGTAGTACCTGCAACAAGTCCGTGGGGACCGTGTGCTTTTTCATGCAGGTTCAGATAAACTATATCATCAGTTGCACGGTAACCCAGCGGAACTGCAAGAGATTTCGCAGAGTCGCTCTTTCTCCACCTTCCTTCTATATCAAGACCTTCCGGCTTTTTCACATTATACATGCCGAAGAAACTTACGGCATCCGGAATTGATGAAGTAACACTCGGGACATGGTTTATCGCAGAAAGATTTCTTGCCATCCACTCAAAATCAATATCCTTATTATTCTCTGTTTTTATCTTGGTGTTCTTTTCTTTACCATCAAGAATAACAAGCCGTCCGCCGTGATCCTTCTTAACTTTTACGACCGTGCTGACGCTTTCGGGCAGATTTCCCGCTTCGCTGTTAGTATAGATCACGGAGAAACCGAGTCTGCGGTCGTTCTTTTCCAAGTATTCCATAATGGAATGGTTGGCGATATACTTCGTCTCATCAACAACAAATACATAATAAGGAAGAAACATTCTCTCTCTTTTCTCTTCTTCCAGTTTTGTCTTTCTGTCCTTGATGATACGATGCACACTTCCGAGTATCTGCTCTGCCGCTCTTTCAGAGTCGATCATGCCGCTGACATTCAGCGCCTCGATATGCGTATGGGGATACCAGCGCAGAGGATCAAATTTATCGGAGTATTCCTGATTATAAATAAATATTATCTGCAGGTCCCTGTAACTCTGGAAAAATGTGAGCTGTGCGATGATATTGAGGAGTTCTTCATGTACTGCCGACTTCTCGCCTACGATACCGATATTGGAAGTTCTTAAATTCGCAACAACAGGAAGTTCTATTCTGCTGAATTCCCGTCTCATGTCAATTGCGTCTTTTTCTTCTTCGCACTTGGCACCCTCTATCTCATCGATTTTCAAAGAAATATCAAGTCCGCTGCTGCCTTTGCTTTTACCCAGACAGACATCAAGGAAATCCGCATCATCGACACTTCTTTCATAGAGCCTGTCTGAAAAATCAGCAACCATTCCCTCTATCTCCCTGACAGAAGGATACTGATAATTGTGCGCCATGACTTCCTTTTGATAATCTGAATATATTTCTTTCCGCTTCTTTAAAAGGTAGTTCTCATAAACTTTTCTCTGCTCTTCAAGTCTGCCCTTGCCCTCACCGAGAGAACTTACAAACTGGAATACCGCCATAAGAGCCGTCACGCCGGTACTGGCGATGGACATGAGCATCATAAGTCCCCTGCCCAGTATCCTTCCTACGATTATCGTTACGGTAAGCATACACAGCGGCGGGAGAAGCATCTTCATTAGATCTCCGATACTCCTCTTTTTCGGCTTATCGAACTTTCCCTTCTCTATCGTAATTTTCTTGGAAGGAATTTCCTTTATAATTCTCGGCGATCTTTTATAATCGGGATAGCCGCTGAAAGGCACGCTGTCTCGGAGAATCGCAAGACGGGTTTTAATGCTGCCTTCCTCGCCTGACTGAATCCGGATGATATCATCATGAAAGCTTATGATATAATCTCCGACTCTTAACTCATCGCCTTCTTCTATGACTCTTCTTCCCTTAAATTTCACGCCGTTATAGCTGACTGCATCTCCCTCGTCTTCTTTTACGGCAATGAAATCACCCTTAACTATGAAAGAGCGGTTTATCCCCTCCAGGAAAAGCTCGTCTTCTTCGCGCCCGGATATCTTGAAATTTTCCGGACGTCTTAAACTAACAGTACGCATCTTACTTTTCCTCTTCTTTGTATTTTTCCATAAGGGGACTCATTTTCTCTTCAAGTTCCTTTAAAGCTTCAGCTTTTTTCTCTCCGCCGAGTTTTAAATTGCTCTCTATCTCCGAGCGGTGCTTCATGTAAGCGTAAAGCAGAAGCTGGTCGTCCGAAAGCTGCATTGCACAGTCCTCAGCCTTTTCAACTTCTCCGCGGCCTATATATATCCAGTAATTAAGAAGGGTGTTTTCCGACTTTACCGAAATATTTGAAAGGATATTTTTCTTCTGTTCATTATTCAGGTCCGCTGTTTTTATATAAGAATCAGCAAGTATATACTTCTGGTAGGAATTCATTTTCGCGATAGAAACATGCTGCATGGAAAGTTCCACAGCTTCATAGTCCGACATTATATATGACTGGAAACCATTAATAACGGAACTGCTGAAAGGCCTGATCGAGAAAATGTAATAAATTCCGAATCCCAGTGCCATGGCAAGAAATGCCGAAAGAATGATCACGGCAGCCCTGAGTCTGTAAACGGTATGCTTTCCAACCAGCACCTTTGTTTTATGGTTTTTCTCTGTCAGCTCTTCGAATTTCTTTCTTAAGAATACCGAAATCTCTTCCGCTTTCTGCATTCCGAAGATTTCTTTAAGCAGACCGTCCTTTTTTAAGAGACTGCTTCCGCCCTGAAAATAATCTTCATAGGAATAGCGGTCCTGCAGGGCAGCACCTATGCAGGCCTTATAGGCTTTAAGAAACTCCTCTTCCGACATTCCTTCTTCGGATTCATTTCTCTGCATAACAACCGTATTGTTATTTATTCCGTAATAAATATTCTCAGGTTCCAGTAAAAATGAAAAACGGTCACAAAGGCTGTGGAGTTCATATAAAGAAGAAAGGACCGCGTACCTGACCGTAAGGTCTTCCTCTCTTATATTCTCTAAGCATTTGTAACCATCTGTGTTATATTCGATTCCTCTTACGCCGTCTTCGCCGTCAACCCAGTCCGCATCCAAAAGCAGCGGATTCGGGTAAACCGCACTAAATTCACTGTATTCGTCGAAAAAGCCCGTATCTATCAACCGTGAACCTCCAATATATCACCCGAGAAGATCTTTTCTTCCAGAAAAGTTTTCTCTATGTCCAGATATTCCATTCTCCGAACAGATTTTACCTCAGGCCTTCCCGGCCTGAGCGGAAGAATCCCTGACTCATTTAATATCTCAAGCAGGTTTTTTATACTCTGTTCGTTCTCAAATCGAAAATCCCTGTCTACGTTGCCATACCTGATCGTAACAGTTATCTGCATATCAATACCCTATTCGTCATCATTCAGCACGCTGAATCGTAATTCTCTTCTTCTCGTCTTCAAGATCGTTCCTGATTTCCGAAAGTTTCTTAAAGGTAAGCATTTTAAGGTCTGACATTCTCTGCTGCAGGTCATTTGCCATTCTGCTCATCTCATCATCCTGCTCTTCGGCAGCCATTGCAGCCATTTCATCAATATTGCTGTTGATGATCTTATCCTGTGCCTCTATATCATCCTCGAGCGTATCGAGATCGTCCATTTCCTTCTTTATCTGAGAAAGTTTGTCATCTGCTGATAATTCCCCATCTCTTACTTCGTCAAAATCTTCTTCTCTTTCCCACATATTAACTCCTTCCGGTTTTTGGTCTGATCATTACAAGCATTGCTGTCAAAAAAAGTGCCAGTATAAGGCACACTCCTATAAAAGTAACAGCCCCGTTCTGTTTAGGTTCTTTTGTACGCACCAGTATCCTCGGTTCTTTTCCGCTGAACATCATTTCCTTAACATTGTCGTACAAGGCTTCGTTTCCTGAAATCTCCTTTATGAATACTTCGGATGCTATCTTATTATAACTGTCAAGTTTCTTCTGGTTTACCTCGGCAACACGCGCTGCATATTCATCTGTAAACAGTGCTTCATGGTTTAAGTCCGTAAGCGACGAATAGGACTTCCTTGAAGTATTTAATACTGAGGAATTGAATTCAACTGCATTCCCCGATACCGATATCTCATTTCCGGAAAGTTCCATCATACCACCGCCACCTTCACGAGAACATACGCTTTCTTCCCGGTTCTGTGTATTTCATTAAAGAAAGGCATGATAAGTTTCCTCTTTTTGGATGCAGCATACTTTACCATCGAAGCATAGGCTTTCTGCATATTTACTTCCAGTTTGCCTTCAACAACTGCCGAGATCATGTTTTCAACGATAAAATAATTCCTGTATCGCAGCTGGCCTACAGGAACATCTACTCTCTTCTCAGCAGGGAAGAAAATCTCTATTTCCATTTTATCGTTTTCTTCTAATTTATTTACCGAATAAAAGACATGCCCCATCAATTTCATTCCGTGCTTCTGGCAGATGCTATAGAAGTCCTTGAACGCTCCGTCCATTTCCCTGAATGACATGGAATAAACCTTTGAATATACATTCATATAACGGATGCTGTCATAATTGTTCATTCTTTCTCCCTGTAAGGAATATATATATCAACGATTTTTCCGCCGGGAATAACAATTATAGCATATATTATCTCCGTAAAAGAAAAATCCTTCTCGCGCAACTCCTTCTGCATATTTTCCGCCATTTCGAATATTTTCCTGTCTCCCAGGAATTCTCTTCCGTAAGCGCACCGTGCGTATACCATGGTATTGAAAAATCTGCCGTTTGCCCTGTTAGGCTGCTCAGGATCAGCACTTAAGGGAAGAAGAATTTTTGATTTTCTTCCTTCTATCAGTTCCTGCTTCACCATTACCGGGCCATTAAGAAATATCCCGCGTTTCCTTAAATCTTCTATTTCTTCTTCCACCTGATTTAAATTCAAGAGGTTGTTATCATCTGCGCTCTCACTTATAACGTTGTGCATTTCAAGCCTTACATCATATTCCATCTAAATACTCTCCTATGGAATTGCGCAAATTTTTTTATTATATTGTTCTATTTTTTGAACAATTTTAATTATAACCTATGCCTTTTATTTACGCAATAGCTTTTTCTACAATATAAGCCACGCAATAATAATCGCGTGGCTTATATTAAATCCCTTTTTTCACACACATATATATAAAGGCAAAATGTACTTTTTTCTGAACATTTCAACCGTGTTATATTTTAAGAGATACGGATTTTCTTTTCAACAAATACGTCCAAACTTTTTCACTTTTAAAGTTTTTTCCGGAAATTTTAAAATAAAAAATCCAAAAGACGTGTCTCAAGTCCTTATTTTATGCGGACTCCCGAAAGACGCCGTCTTTTGGAATTATGTAAACCCCTCAACAAGTATACAATTATTAAATGCCCTTAAAGCTAAATTCAAGCTTCATTTTTTTCTTATTATCAAGCATAAATTCTTCATGAGTAAGTGCGCCCCATGTATCATCACCGGCAATACCCATCTGTGATCCAACCCTTACCCATGTCTTAAGGACAGGCGGAAGCTCATTCGGATGTGCCGCATTATCAAGTTCATGGGGTGAATAGGGCAGTGCGGAAAAACCAAAGCTTCCGGTCAGAGTCTCAAATCTGAGGCCCCGTCCGCTCTCGTCAGTAACCTCCGCATACCTCACTTCTTCCTTATTGCCGCACTCCTGAGGTACGAGATATTTTGCCATATTGTCGGCAACCCTGTTTGAATAGACTCCCAGCTTTGCATGATTCCTGTCGGCATAAGTTTCATCGGGACCGAGACCGTACCATTTAAGATGGGAAAATTCCGAACTCATCGGCATTATCATTCCGAATGCCGGAAGCTCGCCGACTTTATCCGAAGGATCCATCTCAAGCCTGCAGACAACCCTGCCGTCAGCATATACATCATAGGTCAGGAAGCAGTCCATCTCCGGTCTGACAGGGAGATGATAGGTATATTTTACAGAAACACATTCCTCTTTAACGTCGGTTTCCGCCTCTGTTCCATTTCTTCCATGCTCAAATTTATGCGAAAGATACATGCTTGCGGTCTTCCACTGGCCTGCTCTGAAAGGAAGCAGGTTCGCCATATCATTCTGTGTCATGGCACGCCAGAAATTAGGCTTCGGGATTCCGTCAAAAAGCTCCCTTCCTCCGTATTTATACGAAGCAAGTCCGCCGGCAATCTTTGAGAAAAGTATCTCAAAATCGTTTCCTATAACGCCTATCACATTCCAGCAGTCATTTACCCTGAGACTTCCTTTAGCAGAAGGAGCACTCTCATAGCTTCCGAAAACCTTCTGTCCCCATGCGACTTCATGTCCGGCATCAGCCCAGATCTCATTCTTCTTAAGCACAAAAGATACATTTACAATATATTCACCCTTTTCCGGAATCTCAAAGGGAATATCAAATCTCTTGCTTGAAAGAGGCTCCACCGATAAAATCTCACTGACTCTACCTATGATCTCGCCCTCTTTTTCAAGAGTCATGATGCAGTCATATTCGCCGGTATTGGTAAAGAGATTTTTATTTCTTATTTCAAAATCCTTTTCAGTGAAATTGACTTCTATATTCTGATATACGCTCTTGACTTCCTGCATCTTCGGCGAAGGATCCCTGTCCTTACCGTACACAAGTCCATTTCCGCTGAAATCATAGTCACAGGGCCTGTCACCGAAATCTCCGCCATAGCCCTGATATTCAACGCCGTTCCTGTCATGGGTGGTGATCGACTGATCGATATAGTCCCAGATAAATCCGCCCTGATAAAGCTCGCTGTTATCGGCAAGGTCAGTATATTTCTTTATGGCACCGAGGGAATTGCCCATGGCATGAGCATATTCGCAGCTTATGTAAGGTCTGTTGAGAGTTTTTATTACTTCCTTTATCTCGCTGACCGGCCGGTACATAGTGCTCTCGATATCGGTGGTTTCCGGATGGCGCTTATCCCACCATACTCCTTCATAATGAACAAGTCTCGTCTTGTCTGCATTATGGAAATACTTTGACATTTCAAGGAGATTTTTTCCTCCAAATGACTCATTGCCAAGAGACCATATCAGTACGCAGCTGTGGTTTTTATCTCTCTCAAAGAGGGACTCGGCCCTGTCCAGAACCATTCCCAGATACTCTTTCCTGTCTCCGGGTACTGCGAAGGAAAGCTCTTCCTTGCCCCCGAGTATCGCATTCCATGTTCCGTGAGTCTCCAGATTCGTTTCATCTATAACGTAGAATCCATACTCATCACAAAGGCGGTAAAACTCTGTGCGGTTGGGATAATGGCTAGTCCTTATCGCATTTATATTATTGCGCTTCATCGTGATAAGGTCTTTCACGATATGCTTCACAGGAAGAACCCTTCCGGATTCCGAACAGAATTCATGACGGTTTGCACCCTTAAATACTATCCTCTTTCCGTTTAAGTGCATTACCTTATTTATTATCTCGAAACGGCGGAATCCAACCTTTTCAGAAATGAATTCCTGCACCTCGCCTTTTTCATCGAAAACACATATTTTCAGATTGTAGAGATAAGGCTTCTCCGCACTCCATTTCTCAGGTTCCTCAACAGGAATGCTGATTGCGGTATCACTTCCAAGCGCACCTGAACCGGAGATCACAGTCTCTCCCTCCGCATTGAAAAGGCAGAGTTTGTAACTTCCCTTGGCGCTTGCTTTCATATTTATCTCAAGGTTCGCATTTTTATAATCATCATCAAGAGCGGTGATGATCTTTAAGTCTCTTATATGAACCTGAGGAACCGTGTAAAGATATACATCCCTGAAAATTCCGGAAAATCTGAAGAAGTCCTGATCCTCGCACCAGCTTGCGGAGCTGTATCTGAATACCTGGACGGCAAGTTTATTTTCACCTTTTCTGATATATTCTGTCAGGTCAAATTCGGACGGGGTGAAGCTGTCCTCAGCATAACCGATATAATGTCCGTTGAGCCATACTGCTATTGCAGTTTCCGCACCCTGAAAAGAAATATATACCGGACCGTCTTCCATGAAATCCGGAAGGGTGAAAAACTTTACATAGCTTGCAACAGGATTGAATTTAACCGGTATCTCCCCCGGAACTATTTTCTCATGTCCCTCCCATGGATATTCGGTATTCGCATACTGCGGTACCCCGTATCCCTGCATCTGTATATGTGCCGGAACCGGAATATCATCCCATCCCGACACGTCGAAATCCTCTTCCATAAAGTTCTTGGGTGCCAGATCTATATTTTTGGCATAAGCGAACTTCCACACACCGTTTAAGAAGTATTTGAAATCCGATATCCCTTTTTTTACCGCAGTTTCGGATGAATACCACTCATGATCCGAATGTGCATCAAGTCTGTTCTCTTTAAAAATCTCCGGATTCTTTATGATCTCATAATCAAAGTTCTTCACCGAACCTTACCTCCTCTAAAATTATGACTGATAATCAACGAATTGCTCCGCTGCTATGCAGTTCCCGTAATCCTCTTGCTCACTTGACCGCGCCTGTAAGTCCTTCTGCAAAGCTCTTCTGTAAGAAGAAGAATATAAGCATTGTAGGTACTGAGCAGAAAAGCACGCCCATCATCAGCATACCGTAATCTGTCGTGTATCCCGATGCAAGATTTGCAATAAGCATCGGCATCGTCTGTGCTGAATTATCTGTCATTACAACCTTCGGCCACATGTATGAGTTCCATGCATTCATGAAAGTAACAACAGTTGCTGCTGCGTAAGTTGATTTCATGATAGGCACATACATTGATACGAAGATCTGAAGCTCGTTAAGTCCGTCAATTCTTGCCGATTCCATGATGGCAACCGGGAAGTTACGCGAATTCTGCCTGAACATCATTATCATGAAGGGAGTTGATATTGAAGGCAGTATAAATGCCCATACCGAATTCAGCAAATGAGCTTTTGAGATCATTCTGAAGAGCGGTATCATTGTTGCAACCTGCGGTACCATCATGGCAAGAAGAAGGATTGCGAAAAGCCTGTCCTTGCCGGCATCATGATAAAGTTCGAAACCGTAACCTGCCAATGAGCAGATGATCAGGCAGAGAAGAGTCTGTATGATCGCATAAAAGAAAGAATTACCAAGTGTTCTCCAGAGATCCTGACTTGCAAGAAGATTTCTGAAATTCTCTGCTGCGTGAGTACCTATTGCAAGACTTCCTCTCGCAACATCTACTGTCGTATTTGTTGCTGCCGAAATCATCCAGTAAAACGGAAATACCGAAAAGAAAGATACTATTATAAGAAATATATAACTTGGAATAAGTCTTCTCTGTATCGAAGAATGTCTGATCTTAGTCACGTGTATCACCTACTTTCAGGTTGATAAATGCAAGGATTGCCACAAGTATAAATACGAAGAATGACATAGCCGAAGCATATCCGAAGTTCGCAACACCCTCACCGAATGAATTGTTGTAAATATAGTGCGACATTGTTATTGTCGAGTTTGCAGGTCCTCCGTTCGTGAGGTTGACTGACTCATCAAAGAGCTGCAGGGTACCGTTTATCGACATAATGAATGTCATGATGATGGTCGGCTTAAGAAGCGGAACGGTTATCTTCCAGAAGGTATCCCATCCGTTTGCACCATCGATCTTTGCTGCTTCGTAAACCTGATACTCGATATTCTGCAGACCTGCGAGATAGAATACCATGTTGTAGCCTGTCCATCTCCAGAGGAGTGCCAGTATGATGACCACCTTTGCCGTACCCGGTGTACCGAGGAAATTTATATTCTCGTGTGTAATCCCGATTCCCTGTAAGATCTGGTTAATAAGTCCCTGTGTTGCAAAAAGTGACTTAAAGATCAAAGCATACGAAACAAGTGATGTTGCACAGGGCAGAAATACCATTGTCCTGAAAAGTCCGCGGAATTTGATATCTTTGTTATTAAGAATCTGCGCCAAAAGGATGGCCAGGATCAGCATGACCGGCACCTGAATGATCAGGTAAAGGAATGTATTTCCCACCGAACGAAGAAAGAGCTTATCCGCAAACATTCTCTTATAGTTAAAAAACAGCGGCGCCCACTTCAGGCTTGCGCTGGAACCTGTCTTGAATGACGTAAGAAGCGCCTGTATCATTGGATAAAAACTTAATATAAATATAAGAAGGCTTGCAGGAGTCAGGAATGCCCATCCGGCAATCCGCTGCTTACCTGTTACGGTTAATCCTTTCTTATTCACGACTTTTACCTCCTCGTGTAACCGGAACAGGGGGACGGTTCCTGCGTTCCGGAATTGGAACAGAAGAACCGTCCCTTTGTTCCCAAATATATGGAAAAAAGGTTAAAGATAGGGAATCGGCAGAAAATCCTGACCGATTCCCCGAAAAAATTAGTCACAAAATTTAATTATTCGATACCCATCTCAAACTTGAGCTGGTCTTCAGCATTCTTGAGCTCTGTGTCAACATCTGCACCATTGATTATATTGATGATGGCTGCTGCTACATAAGTACGAGCCCTGTAGTGGTAATCGCTCTGCTCAACAGAAGCAACATTGGCACCCATCTCAACGATCTTTGAGTAGATAGGCTGGTTGTTGAAGTACTCAACACCTTCTCCGTAAACATCTGACTTACCTGCTGATACGCAGCATGTGATAACACCGCCGTTCTTAAGTGCTGCATCATAAGTCTCTTTGCTGCCGCCGAATGTCTTTGCAAGGAAATCCTTTGCAAGGTCGCTGTTCTTGCAGTTAGCTGTGATGTAAAGTGAAGAACCTCCGTTTGAAGCATATCCTTCTTTACCTGAGAATGTAGGCATTGAAGTGATCTCCCACTTACCGCTGTTATCTGTTACCTGCTTGATAGTCGGGATGATCCAGTTACCATTCATAACACCTGCAACCATGTCACCTACGATTGTCTGGTCTGTGTAGTCTGACCAGTCATTTGCAAGATAAAGAACCTTATCATTTGCAAGCTTAACGATAGTCTCTACAACCTTCTTAACATCCTCGTTATCTGCGATCTGAGGCTTTCCGTCTTTGAACTGTGACTTGCCTTCAGCCTGAAGCATCATGTAGATCAGGTCATTTCCGTCACCATCCATTGAAAGGAGATATTTGCCTGTCTTTTCCTGAACTTTCTTTCCTATCTCATCGAACTCATCCCATGTGATTCCTGTTACATCATCGATCGTGTATCCGCACTCTTTAAGGACATCTGTTCTGTAAGCGAAGATAACCGCACCGTTATCTACAGGGAGTCCGTAATGCTTTCCATCGATAGTCGAATATGAAAGCTTCTCCTGTGAGAAATCATCCCAGTTAACTTCTGCATCGTTAACATCCTGCCATGCATCCGGATAATCTGCCTGGAACTTGTTGAAGTAGTGATCCTGGAAAAGAACGATATCGGGAAGGTTTGAATAGTCGCCGGATGAAGCAGCCATTGTGATGGCATTTTCAACGTCGGAAGACTGTGACTGCTCGATGATATTGAGCTTGAAATCAGGATCAACGTTCTTCTGGTAATCAGCTTCTGCAGCTTCAAGTGCCGGGATGTTGAAATTCTTGTCCCATGCATATACCGAAAGAGTATGTCCGTCTGCACCTGCTGCAGCACCGCCTGCTTCGGAACCTGCTGTCTCTCCCCCTGCATTCTCAGTTCCTGCTGC
>CAJORC010000136.1 GCA_905236615.1 uncultured Lachnospiraceae bacterium | reverse complement strand
GTCCTTTGCTGAAAGAATGATTATCGGCACTTTATATTTTTCACGTATTTTTCCTGTGAGTTCAAAGCCATCCATTCCCGGCATCATCACATCAAAAATACAAAGATCTGCTCCGTTCTTTTCGAATAATTCCCATGCATCATTTCCATTTCCTGCTGAAAGTACACTGTATGACGCTCTCATAAGATATAATCTTAATAATTCCCTTAAATCCTCATCATCTTCCGCTATCAATATCCTGTAAGTTTTCTTATCCACATTTAGCTCCTCATAAAAACAACTATAATTTTCAATTATTTTTATTTTATATGATAAACCTAAAATTCATCTTAATCCTGCTAAAATGATGATTGAAAAAAATCAGTCTTTTTCGTATACTTAATTTTGTCAAATACTGACAATAACGAAAGGATTTTTTATGCAAAATTACAGACTTGAAATAGAATACGACGGAACACGTTATTATGGTTGGGAACACCAGCCAAATGTAGATACCATACAGGGTAAGCTCGAAAATGTACTTGCCGAAATGTGCTCCATCAAGCCTGAAAATATCGAATTAAACGGTGCAGGCCGTACTGATGCCGGTGTTCATGCAAAAGACATGACCGCCAGCGTCAAACTTAATACAGATAGATCAACCGAAGAGATCAGAGATTATATGAACCGCTATCTTCCGGATGATATAGCTGTGACATCAGTTGAAAAGGCAGCTGATCGTTTTCATGCCCGTTATAATGCCAGCGGCAAAACTTACCGCTACAGCATCTATGACGGCAAGGTAAAACCCGTTTTCGACCGCAGGTATTATACTCCTCTCGATGAAGAGCTTGATGTTGAAGCAATGAAGTCTGCCGCTTCCTATCTCATCGGTGAACATGATTTCAAAAGCTTCTGCGGAAACCCCAAAATGAAGAAAAGTACTGTCCGTATCATTGACAGTCTAGAAGTATTGCGTGTCGGCGGATACGTTTATATTACAGTTCACGGAAGCGGATTTCTGCAGAACATGGTCAGGATAATTTCCGGAACCCTGATAGAAATCGGTCTTCATAAGCGTCCGGCTGATGAAATGAAGGATATACTTGACTCACTTAACCGCCGGAAAGCAGGATATACCGCTCCCGCCAAAGGACTTTGCCTTATAAAAACTGATTATTGACAATCGGAGGCAGCATGAAAAACAGTATAAAGGGCTATCTCGCCCTGCTAATCACAACACTTATATGGGGTGGTGCCTTTGTTGCGCAGACGGCAGCATCTGACACCGTTCCATCCTTTGCCTTCAATGCTTCAAGATCATTTCTGGCAACCGCTTTTCTGGCCGTTTTTCTTTTCATACGGTCACGATTTCCGAACCAGATAAAATACGATAACCGCAGACGATCCGTCAAAGGCGGTATTATTTGCGGTTTATCCCTTTTTGTTGCAACAAATCTGCAGCAGTTCGGAATAAGCGCTTATCCCGAGGGAGTTGCTGCCTCAGGCAGATCCGGATTTTTAACTGCAACCTATGTTGTTATGGTCGCGGTTGCGGTCCTTTTCATAAGAAAAAAGGTGGCTCCGATAGTTATCATCTCAGCTGTTCTCTGTCTCACCGGAATGTATTTCCTAAGTCTTTCCGGAGGAATAGATAATATATACGCTGCGGATATTCCGCTTTTCTTCTGTGCCATTGCCTTTGCAGTATATATCATGATAATCGATCGTTTTGCCTACGCCGATCCTGTATTGATGTCATGTATCCAGTTTGCAATAGTAACTGTTTTGTCAGCTGTAAGCTCAGTAATTTTTGAGAATTGTTCCCTTGATTCTCTTCTGAATGCATTTTTTCCGATCGCGTTTGCAGGAATCTTTTCAAGCGGAATCGCCTATACTCTGCAGATCATCGGTCAAAAATACATAGAGCCTTCTGCAGCATCCATCATCATGAGCCTTGAATCGGTCTTTGCTGCTTTTTTCGGCTGGATAATCTTAGGTGAACGTTTAGGCGCAAAAGAACTTTTCGGCTCCTCACTCGTATTCATATCAATTATTTTATCACAGATACCTACGATCATGAATAAAAATAAAGCGGTGATGAATTAACACCACCGCTTATCATTTATTAACTTATTGCACCGCTGTTGTTCAGATCTTTATCAACGCTTTCCTCTTCGGTTTTGTAGCGCCCCGAAACCTGTGCATCTGTAGCATAATCTCTTGCTTCGCAGTCAAGCGCCTCTTTCTCGCTCTCATAACATTTACCACACACATCACATTTATACATGGTTACCTTTGTCATCGAAATCCCTCCTAATTTTATAGAATATTACTCCTATGACAATAATTATAACTCATTAACTTAAATCAGCAAATATCTTTTTGATATCTTCTTCGGATGCGATGACCGATCCCTGCACCATCTCGCTCTTTCCACCGCCTTTTGTGTCAAATTTTTCCTTCAGTGCTTCAAGAGCATTTCTCGTGTCTTTATCGGAACTTCCTATGATAAATGAGTAGCCATCCCTGTCATTGCCGTCAAAAACTGCATTATAACCGCTTCTCTTTTTGCTAAGCTCGTTAACCTTGCTTCGCATCACGAATTTATCAATATTCTCAACAAACAGACAGGCATTTTTATCACTGTCTGCCAGATTTGCAATTTTGAAATCAAGCAGCTGACGCTCTTTATCCTTCATGGCAATTATCAGGTCATTCTTTTCCTCGATCAGCTTATTCAGGGCATCAGCGACTTCCATGGGCTTTACGCTGAGAGTATGCGACATCTTTCCAAGTGCTTCGGCATACTCATTATACTGACGAAGTGCCCTGTTTCCGCAGAGTATCGTAACTCTTACGCCCTCTTTATAATTAATCACAGACTGAACCTTAAGCATCATAACTTCACCGGTTCTTTTCAGATGAGGAGCACAGCAGGCACAGGAGTCAACCCTGCCTATTGATACAACTCTTATTGCACCGCTGATACCGTCTTTTCGCCTGAATCCCATTTTGTGAAGTTTTATATCGTCGGGATATTCTGCAATAACTTCTATATTCTGCCTGATGGCCACATTAGCCTTTTTTTCGATAGAAGCGATATTTTCAGCTGTGAGTTTCTCGTTAAGGTCAAGTGTGACACTGTCATCACTTAAATGAAATCCGACATTTTCACAGCCAAAATATTTATGAGCTATTCCGGAAAAAATATGTTCTCCCGTATGCTGCTGCATTCTGTCAAAACGCTTTTCAAAATCAATTATTCCGTGTACTCTCGTTCCTTTGTTAAAGAACTTATCTACTTTATGACGAATAATATCATTTTCATCTATCTGAACATCCGCAACTTCTACAGGCTCGGAATCATCTTCCATATTCATGATAATACCGCAGTCTGCCTCTTGTCCGCCGCCTTCAGGGAAGAAGGCCGTCCTGTCAAGAATCAGCTCATAACTGCCGTCATCCCTTCTCACGCAATCAGTAACAGATGCATCAAATTCATAAATATATGAGTCCCTGTCATAGATTTTTTCCGTTGAATTCAGTTCCATGGTTAATTTCCTTTTATGAACATCGCATC
>CAJORC010000135.1 GCA_905236615.1 uncultured Lachnospiraceae bacterium | reverse complement strand
GCCAGATGAAAAATAAAATCTGCTTTCGAAAGGTATTCATCCAGCTCAGCCTCTGTGGAATTGTGGTTATAGCAGAATATCTCATCATAACCCGCATTTTTCAGATTGAATATGAGATTTTTTGCAATAAAGCCGTTCGAACCGGTAACTAATATCTTCTTTCCCATTAATGTCCGGCTTCCTTCCATGCGGCGATCTCATCCCGGATATACTGCAGTTTGAGCATCTTTTCCTTGACTGCTTCAACTCCCAGTATCTCGGTATTATCAGAATTAAATGTATCGAATTTCGGGCGCTCTGTCATACCCTTTGTAAAGTACTTGTCATAGTTAAGGTCTCTGTTGTCGGCCGGAACCCTGAAGAAGTTTCCTTCATCGACGGCACGCTGGCACTCTTCAGAAGTAAGAAGTGTCTCAGCCATTTTCTCACCGTGTCTGATACCGATGACCCTTGTCTCCCAGTCAGGCACACCCATGAGTTCCTTAACAGCCTGCGCAAGTGTCTCAATAGTACATGCCGGAGCCTTCTGGACCATTATGTCACCGCTGTTTGCGTGGTTGAAAGCAAAGATAACAAGCTCAACAGCCTCTTCAAGCGACATGATGAAACGTGTCATCTTGGGCTCTGTGATGGTTATCGGATTTCCGGACTTTATCTGCTCAATGAAAAGCGGGATAACGGAACCTCTTGAACACATAACATTTCCGTATCTTGTTCCGCAGATAAGTGTCTCGTCCGGCTCTATCGTACGGCTCTTTGCCACAAATACTTTCTCCATCATGGCTTTGGAGGTTCCCATTGCATTTATGGGATATGCCGCTTTATCGGTAGAAAGGCATATAACCTTTTTTACTCCTTCATGGATCGCTGCAGTCAGCATGTTATCAGTCCCGATAACGTTTGTCTTTACTGCTTCCACCGGGAAGAATTCACAGCTCGGAACCTGCTTCAAGGCTGCCGCATGAAAGATATAATCCACACCGTGCATCGCATCCTCTAAAGACTGCAGAGAGCGTACATTTCCGATGTAATACTTGATCTTGGGATTGTTGTAAACATGACGCATGTCGTCCTGCTTTTTCTCATCCCGTGAAAAGATTCTGATCTCTTTTATCTGTGTATCCAGAAAACGCTTAAGTACCGCATTTCCGAAGGAACCAGTTCCTCCGGTGATCATAAGCGTTTTTCCTTTAAACATTTCCTCGTCGTTCATTTACTTAGTTCTCCTTTTTACTGCCTCTTCCAATATCTTTACCGAACGTTTTACGTCGAAATTTTCTTCAAGGTATTTTCTGCCGTTTGCTCCGAGTTCGGCGAAACTCTCCTGCTCTTCACATATCTTTCTTACCGTTGCAACAAAGCTTGCCACGTTGTCGGACGGGCACCACCAGCCGCAGGAAGCTTCATAGGTAACAAGGGCATGGATGTCCGTTATCCTGTCCGTTACTGCCAGCACCGGCTTCGACAGCTGCATATATGACAAGATCCTCGAAGGATAATTCGGTATGGTAAAATCAGGACTCAGCATGACCATACCTATATCGGCATTCTTAAGTTTTGCCTCATATTCATCCCTCGGAAGTTCACTTGCAAAGCTCACATTCCCGAGTTCGTTTTCCTCTATATAATTCCTTACGAACTCCGCTTCAGTTCCGTCTCCTATTATTTCAAAACGGGCTCTCGGATAATTCTTCAGGGCATTGATGCCCTCCATCAGAAAGTCGATAGCCTGCGGCTTTCCGAGATTTCCTCCGAACATAAAAACAACCGGTTCCTCTACTTTCGCCTTCGGTGAAACCGGCGGAAGTATCCTTACCGTATTCGGGAATAACTCCAGTTTTTCATTCGGAACTTCACTCTCATGCTGACGGATATATTCAATATTTGCATTTGACATACATCCGATCATATCTGACGAAGCATAGAGCTTCTTTTCCATCTTCCGGAAATGCTTATGCAGAAATCCGCCTTCGCCCATCATCTTCAGGTCTACTGCATTCTGAGGGAAAATGTCCTTCAGCATAAGGTAGCTCAGCGCCCCGTAATGGTCTTTCAAAGGACTGATGACTCCGGCCAGTGTGATCGGCGGTGTAGGATAAATAATGATGTCTATCTTATCCTTCCAGAAAAACTTCTTTGCGGCAGACAGCATCTTTCTCCCGATAGTAAGCTGTATAAGACCTTTTCTTATCTTATCCGCATGAAACTGGTCGGGAAGCTTTACATAAGCCGTCTTCTTATTTCCCTTAATATATATTTTTTTATAATCGATATCAGAATCAGAAGAGCCCGCAATTATGTAAACCCCGTGTCCCGCTTTTTCAAGCTCATTCACAAGATCCAGATAAATAGTGGAACTCTTAAAACTGAATTTCTGAAACAGGCATAGTATATTCATTGTATTATCTCTATAACGTCCGTCAGTTTCTCCAGACTGTAATCCTCATGCAGATCCTCAAAATAAGGCGTATCGTTATAGACTCCGTCTTCCCTTCTGATGCGTGCTGTTTTTACTCCCGCCGTTTTCTTAACATAGAAATCCTTTGACGGGTTATCTCCAAGATAGATCATCTCGTCCGCAGAAATCCCGAACTCTTCCATCAAAAGTTCAAAACCTTTTGCCGAAGGCTTCCATGCGTCGCGTCCGATCTCATCCGTTAAAACTATTCTGTCGAAATATTTCTCACATTCAAGTGCCCTGACCTTGTTCCTCTGTGCCACGGCATAACCGTCGGAGAGTATTCCGAGTTTCATGCCTTTCTTTTTAAGAGCCTCGACCGTCGGCATGACATCCGGATAAAACTCTATCTGAGGCTTGTGTTCTCTGTAAATATCGATAAGCTTTAAGATATCCTCTTTTTCATAGCTTTGCCCGAGCCTGTCAAAATAGCGGTTAAAGACCATTTTGGGACTTTCCACGAAAAGCTCCTTCAGGAGTCCGTAGTCTCCGTCCAGATATTCCGCAACCGCCCTGTATCCGCTCAGGCAGTAGCTTTTCTCAGGATAAAGGGTATCATCCAGATCAAAAATAACTGCCTTCATACTCGTATTCTCTCTCCATGTTTTCATTAAGCATGATACTCTGGTCAAAACGGAGGAATGTCAGATGATCGCGGTAGTTTTCGTTATATTCAAGCTTTTCTCCTGCAAGAAGCCTGTAGACATTTTCACAGGAATCGGCTCCCGCCATGATAGACATGGGTGCTCCGCCGCCGAATCTGGGATTGATCTCGATATATTCGATCCCTCTTTTTGTCTTCATGCACTGTACAGTGATGTGTCCTATGGGTTTAAGTATCTGCATGAGCCTTGTTACATCTCTCATGATCTCTCTGTCGCGGATTATAAGTCCCTTCGCTATCTCTCCGCTTCTCGTCGCTATCCTTACCCTCGGAACTATCGTTATGATATGGCTTTCAAAATCAAGGAATACATCAACGGTATATTCCGTTCCTTCCATAAAGTCCTGAACTATCGGCTTATCGATGAGCTTCCGGTAAGTCTCAAGTTCTTCCAGCGTATTTACCTTAAAAGCATTTATTGATGAACTTCCGTCAATAGGCTTGATGAAAAGCGGGAATTTAAGTTTTGCCCTTACCTCCTCATCATCAAGCTCTTCATCAGTGAACATCCTCGGAACCAGAAATCCGTGCTTTTCAAGGAATTTCTGGGTATTCTTCTTATTTCTGCATACTGAGATGACCGATTCGTCTGAAATAAGAAGCTTCGCATTTGAAGAGCTTTCTATCTTCTCCTTGTTTTCCGCGAGTAATGCAAGCTCGGTATCTATGGTCGGTACTATAAGGGCTATGTCGAGATTGTTGCATATGCTGATTATCGAATCGACATAAGCATCCCCTTCCGAAATTCTCGGAACGATCTCGTTCATATCGGCAAAATAAAGTGCCGGAGCAAGCTCCGAGCAGTCTGCCGCCACGATATTTCCTTTTATTCCCAGTCTGTCGCGTGCGTTCTTAAAACAATTTACAAG
>CAJORC010000134.1 GCA_905236615.1 uncultured Lachnospiraceae bacterium | reverse complement strand
TCACTCCGCAGCCGGAGTCTGCTCTGTAGGCTGTTCCTGAACCGGACTTTCCTCACTTGGAACTACCTCTGTAGGAATTACTTCTGTGGGTATCCCTTCTGTGGGTACTCCTTCTGCCGGAAGTTCTGCAGTTGATGCTTCTTCCGTACTCGTCCCGGATGATTCCTCTGTCGGATATTCTCCGATACTTTCAAGAAACTTCTTTATCATTTCCTCCTCCGGATCGAGCTTTTCTTCACTTTCGGTAGTCTTAGGAACATATTTATTCTGAGCTGTGATATCATTCTGAATACTGTTCTTTTTACTCAATGACGCCTTATCAAGACCTGTTCCCACATTTTTAAAAGCATCAGCGTCGAGGTCCAGAATACCGGAAAGTATTCCATTATATATTTTTTTCGATGTATTCGTATTATAGTGAAGACCATCCGCAGTACTATAGCCCGTTTCACAAAGAATGGTGAAAGTATCAATATATGCTATATCCAGCTTCTTCAAAGAAGCATTAAAATTTTCTATCTTCTGATTCGAAAGATTCCCATAATGATCGATAGGATTGACGGAAACAAGGATCAGATCGTAATCGTCCTTAATTTCCTCATATTTACCGGTATATTTTGAAATATTTTCAAGATCATTGATACCAAGACATATGATGACCTTCCAGTTTTTGAAAAGACCTGAGGCTGTGATCCTCTTTATCTGCTGTAAAGCTGTATTCTTAAACCAACTATAGCCTTCTCCGATCTTTGCCACCATAAAAAGATTATCCGTCTTGGAAATCCCGCAGGCAGTGTTCATATTTACAAAACGACTGTCACCTACAAAAATATATCCCGTATCCTTTCTTAAGCTTTTTCCCTCCACCTGCTTAAGTTTATTCAATATTTCTTCTCGTTTCTTGGAATCGGAATCTTCTTCGTCAGCAGCGGATTCACCGGAATCAACAGTATAAACGTCTGTAGTATCTTCTGAAAAGCCTTCTTCCACGTTTTTTATGACTATGACCTGGTCTTCTTTTACCGATTGCTTTTCCTTTTTCTTTTCAGACGAACAGGATACAGCAATTGCAGCGAAAATAAGTACAATGACCATTGTCATCAAACAAATTCTGATCTTCATTTCTTAATTATAACACATTCAGCAGTACAAAAAAGCCGCCCAAAACACAAATAATGCATTTTGGACGGTTTTATTATTATTTTTTCAAGTCATCAGCACCAAAACCAAGCGGCAAGAGTTCTTCAAGACTGAATACTTTATAATCTTCAGTACTTTTTGCAAGAATGATCTTGAACTCTTTACTCTCACAAAATTCTCTCATTACCTGTCTGCATACACCGCAGGGCGCACAATAATCCTTGATAACTCTGTTAGGTCCGCCAACAATGGCTATTGCCTTAAAATCCCGCTCACCTTCGCTTACAGCTTTGAAAAAAGCAGTTCTTTCCGCACAGTTTGACGGAGTATAGGCAGAGTTTTCAATATTACAGCCATTATATATCTTTCCTTCTTTTGTCATCAGTGATGCTCCGACAGCAAAATTAGAATACGGAATATATGAGCGCTGCAGCATATTTATTGCATTTTCTATCAGGAGTTTTATTTCTTTTTCTTCTAACATTTATTATTCCACCGCATTTACTATTTCAAGAAGCGATTCTTTTATCTCGCTGTTACGTTTAAGGGCATTTTCCCTCGAATCCTGCTTTGTGTAAAAATAGAACTTGATCTTCGGCTCTGTTCCGGAAGGGCGTACTGAGAACATGCTTCCGTCTTCCAGATAAAAGCGAAGTACATTTGATGCCGGAATGTCCTCATAACCGTTAATATAGTCAATTACTTTATCAACTTTAAGTCCGGCTATTTCTTTAGGCAGATCAGCCCTTAACGAGCTCATCATACGCGAGATCCGCTCTGCTCCTTCGATTCCTTCAAGAATAAGGTTGGGCTCATCTTCCGCATAGAAACCGTACTTTTCATAAAGTCCTTCCAATACCTGCCACAAGGTCTTTCCCTGCTTTCTGTAATATGCTGCAGCTTCTGCAACAAGCATTCCTGCAGATATTCCGTCCTTATCCCTGATATCTTTACATGCAGCATAGCCCACAGATTCTTCATATCCGAAAAGATATGTGTAACCGTTTTCTTCAAGGAAAGGTATACGTCCGCATATATTCTTGAATCCGGTCAGCGCCTCAAACATTTTTACGCCATAAGACTCTGCCATTACCGCAGACATATCACTCGTTACTATGGATTTGACCATAGCGCCCTTTTGAGGCAGCGTTCCTGCATCCTTATGTCCTTCAAGGATATAATTTACAAGAAGATATCCGGTCTGGTTTCCGTTGAGCGGGATATAGTTTCCGTCATCACTAAGTATTTCTATGGCGAAACGGTCAGAATCAGGATCTGTAGCCATAAGCAGTTCAGCTCCGGTCTTCTTTCCGAGTTCCTCACTCATCTTAAAAGCAGCAGGTGCTTCGGGATTTGGATATCCCACAGTAGTAAAATCAGGATCCGGGTTTCTCTGCTCTTCCACAATGCTGAAATTCGTAAAGCCTCTGTCTTTCATCATCTGTGAGAAAGGCACCGAACCCGCACCGTTAAGCGGTGTGTAAACGATCGGTATAGTCAGGTCAAGTTCATCGCCTTCATGGATTTTTAAGGACTCTATCCTGTCAAGATATTTTCTGTCCCATTCCTCTCCGAGTATTTCAACAAGTCCTTTACTTTTTGCCTCGTCGAGATCCATCTTTTTTATGCCTGAAAAATAGCTGAGTTCATCGATCTTCTTCATCATACCGTCAGCTATTTCAGCACTTACCTGACAGCCGTCTTCCCAATAAGCCTTATATCCGTTGTAATCCTTAGGATTGTGAGATGCCGTTATATTGATTCCCGAAATCGTGTGCAGCTGTCTTATCACATAGGCAAGCTGCGGCGTCGGACGCATTCCCTTAAATAAATAGACTTTTATGCCGTTTGCCGCAAATATCGAAGCTGCAAAATCCGAGAATTCCTTTGAAAAATGTCTCGGATCATGAGCGATGACAACTCCTTTTTTCATTGCCTCTTCGCCGCATTCGACAATATAATTGGATATACCCTGCGTAGCTCTTCCAACAGTGTAGAAATTCATGCAGTTGGTTCCGGCCTTTATTTTTCCGCGAAGTCCGGCTGTTCCGAATTTCAGGTCCTGAAAGAAGCGTTCTTTAATTTCTGTCTCATCATCTTTAATAGCAAGAAGTTCCTCATAAAGAGGGTCATCCTTCGGAAGCTTTTCTAACCATTCTTTGTATCTGTCCATTGTTACCTCCCCAAGTTAATACACATGAATATACTTACAATGACCGATCAGCCTTTTATTATCTTTACGATTCGCGACGTACCCAGGCGGGATGCACCCAGTTCCATAAACTTTTCAGCATCTTCCAATGAGCTTATGCCGCCGGCAGCCTTGATTTTAACATTTTCACCGACATGCTCTTTAAATAGTTTTACATCATCAAAAGTTGCTCCTGCTGTACTGAAGCCTGTCGATGTCTTAATATAATCAGCAGCTGCTTCAGTAACAAGCTCACACATCTTAATCTTCTCCTCATCAGTAAGAAGGCAGGTTTCGATGATCACCTTTAAGATATGACCGTTACAGGCTTTTTTAACAGCTTTTATCTCGTCAAGAACGTAATCATAATTACCGGCTTTAAGCTCACCGATATTTATGACCATATCTATTTCATCTGCACCGTTCTTTATTGCATCTTCCGTCTCAAATACTTTCACGGCAGTCGTATTGGCACCGTTCGGGAAGCCTATTACCGTAGTAATGCGCATCTTATCGCCCATATAATCTCGCGCTCTTTTAATAAAGCATGGAGAAATGCATAACGAAGCACATGAGTAGTTGATGGCATCATCGCATATGACCTTAACCTGATCCCATGTACTTTCCTGCTTCAAAAGCGTATGGTCGCAAATCGCTAAAATATCTTTAACGTCCATATCTATTTCGTCTCCTCTCTTTCCTTATGGATTCCTATTAGCGCATTCCCTTGTCATAAGGTATTCCTTCCGCTTTAGGAGCCCTTGACTTCTCTGATGTAAGTGCAAGAACGATAAGCGAAATAATATAAGGCATCATATTGTAGATCGTGCTCGGAATATTCATGGCAGCGAGGAAATCAATACCCGAATATACATTGGAAAGCGAACGGAAGAAACCGAATAAAAGCGCTGCCAATGCAATACGGTGAGGTTTCCACTGACCGAAGATCATAACTGCAAGAGAAAGGAAACCAAAGCCTGCAACACCTGTTTCAAATTTCCACTCACTTACACCGGCCGTGATATAAACAATACCTCCAAGACCGCCTAACAATCCCGAAATAAGTACACCCGCCCAGCGCATCTTCAAAACATCGATACCTACGCTGTTTGCAGCCTGCGGATGTTCACCGCACGCCATAAGCCTGAGACCGAATTTGGTCTTGTAGAGAACAATGTATGAAATAACAAGGGCAGCAACAGCCATCAGCATAAACCAGCTGAGCTGGATCTTACCGGCATTAATGATAAAAGCCTTCCTTCCGTTTATGTACTGAACCGTAGCAGAAACGTTGTCAGGATTTTCAGCAATATTGATCGATTTAACCAGAACCGTTGCTACAGCAGTAGCAAGCATATTCATGGCAGTACCGATAAGTGTCTGGTCAGCCTTAAAGCCTATCGCACTGATTCCCAAGAGGCATGAATAAAGCATTCCTGATGAAACAGATGCAAGTACAACCGCAATTATAATAACAAAAGGCGAAGCATTGGCAAGATACTTCATTGTAAGGGCACCGCCCAGCGCACCTATTGCCATGATTCCCTCAAGTCCGAGGTTAATTACACCTGAGTGCTCGGAAAAACATCCACCCAGAGCAACAAGCAGAAGTACCGACGAAAAGAGTAATGTATACTGTAAAAGAAGTAACATCAGCTTTTACCTCCTTTCGTATTTTTATTAAATTTGTTTTTCTTCATGTTGTAAATATTCAGACAGTGCTTAAAGAAAAGCACGAATCCGCAGAGATAAATGATTATCGCTGAGATCAGGTCAGACACCTGGGACGGATAAACCTGCTTGTCCAGATAAGCTCCTCCGCTGGATATATGCTGAATAAAGTAAGAAGAAAAAATAGTTCCTATGGGATGAAGAGCTCCAAGGAATGTAGCCGCAATTCCGTTAAATCCCATTCCGGGTACGCTAGACTGTGAAACCGACCACTGCTCATACCCGCTGAGATAAAGAAGTGAAGCACCAAGTCCTGCAAGAGCGCCGCCGATGACAAGAGTTACGACTATATTCTTCTTTTCTTTCATTCCTGCATATTTCGCTGCATCTTTATTGTAACCTGTTGCCAGTAACTCATAACCGAAAACAGTCTTTGTAAGTATTACCCATATAATGACCGCGATTATTACAGAAAGCGGTATTGCAAGTGTTACATACTTATTATTTGAAAATAATTTTTCGAGACCAAGTGTAGGAAGAAGCGCCGACGGATTTGTTGCACCGATTGCAAGCGTGTACGGGCTCGTGCTTTCCTTAACGGATGTAAGGAGCATATTTGTCGAGTAGAGCGCTATCCAGTTTAACATGATTCCCGAAATAACTTCATTAACGTTTCTGTATGCCTTAAGAACACCTGTGATACATCCGGATATTCCCCCTGCGATCATTGCAAGTATCATGCATACATACCATGGGCAGCCTAATGCAAGTGCAGCATAAAGTGTCGCTGCCGCACCACATACATACTGTCCTGCAGCTCCTATGTTGAAGAGACCTGCCTTATAGCAGAACTGCACCGAAAGAGCACACAGCAGCAAGGGTGCCGTTTTAACCAGCGTATTACCGAAATATTTCATTGCCGCAGCCTTAGTCGGATACGTGAAATAATTTTTTATGATCGTCAGGATAGCCTCAGCCGCACCCTTTGAATTTATCATGAGAAGTACGATAAACCCTATGAACAATCCGGCAACTATGCATGTAAGCGAAGCAAGGATTGACTGGAAGGCCTGATTTTCAAGCAATGATTTTTTTTCCTTCATCAGCTTCTCTCCTTTCTTTTGGCTCCTGCCATATAAAGACCAAGTTCTTCGCGGTTTGTTTCCTTAGGATTAAACTCTCCTACTATCTCACCTTCATACATAACGAGGATCCTGTCAGGTACGCTCAAAACCTCCTCAAGTTCCAGTGATATAAGAAGAATCGCCTTTCCGGCATCTCTTTCGGCAATAAGCTGTTTATGAATTGACTCGATAGCACCGACATCGACACCACGGGTAGGCTGAACGGCTATGAGCAGTTCATGCTTTTTATCCATTTCACGGGCTATTATCGCCTTCTGCTGATTTCCTCCGGACATGCTCCTTGCTCTGGTTATCCTTCCCTGGCCCGAACGCACGTCATACTGTTCTATCAGCTTATCCGCGTAATCGTTTATCTCGTTCTTCTTCAGGAAGCCTGCCGCGGTTCGAAACTGCGGCTCAAAATACCTCTGGAGGATAAGATTATAGGCGAGGGAATAATCGAG
>CAJORC010000133.1 GCA_905236615.1 uncultured Lachnospiraceae bacterium | reverse complement strand
TTCTCGGAACCTGATTATAAGGGAACATGTTCCTGAAAGTATTCGGGTTTTCCACGTCGTTAAGCTGATACATTTTCTCTTCTATTTCCAGAAGATTTGTGTGCACGTTCATCTTAACCGGTCTGTCAATCAGCTCTTTTCTCTTCTCTTCCATCTAAAACTTTTCCTCCTGTCTGAAATCTCAAGCAAGTCCAACTTTATCCGTTTAACTAGTCAAAGTGTTTGCATCATTGTATGCAATTATACAAGTATCTGTCAAGGGACAATTTTAATCACTTTAATTGATTGATTTTATCTTGAAATGTATACGATATGATGATATAATCTTCCTCCGGTGAGTTCGAAGGCCCCACCTCACCAGAAAGGTCAGCCTTTCAAAGAAATAAAAACCAGGAGGTATGCATAAAATGCAGAACAGTTCAAAAAAGGTCTTATTTATTACTCAGGCAGCTATGATAGCAGCTATCTACACGGTACTTACCTGCTTCATATCCGCTTTCAATTTAGCATCAGGAGCAGTACAGGTCAGAATCTCCGAGGCACTCACAATTCTTCCGGCATTTACACCGGCAGCAATTCCCGGTCTTTTTATCGGATGCCTCATCAGTAACACATTTACCGGATGTCTTGTACCTGATATCATCTGCGGCAGCCTTGCAACACTCATAGGCGCATTTGGAACTTATGCTCTCAGGAAAAAGCACAGGATACTTGCTTCAATTCCGCCCATTATCGCAAACGTAATGGTGGTACCTTTCGTATTAAAATATGTTTACCACATGGAAGGTACAATTCCTCTTTTCATGCTTACTGTAGGAATCGGCGAGATAATCTCATGCGGAATACTCGGACAGATCCTTTACGCAGCACTTACACCCGTTAAGGGAGTTATCTTCGGAAAAGAAACAGCTTGAAAGCAAAGCAAAAAAGGTGATCGCAATTAAATGCGCTCGCCTTTTTTTTATGCCTGATTTACGTTATAATAAATAATATCAATTAAACGGAAGGCAAGGCAAAACCATGGCAAAAGAAATCAATGAAATGCTTAAGGAGATCGCTGCTCTTGAAACAGAAGGCGAATATGAAAAGGAATTTGACCTGCTTTCGGAAGCCATGAAAACAGAACCAGATAATTATGAGATTTTCTATATGCTGGGACGCTGGTATTTTTTCAGAAATCCGGATATGGCATATCTCTGCTTCGAGCAGGCGCTTTTTTATTTAAAAAAGCTTCCCAGTTTTCCTATCAGTGACCTCAGGATGATCCAGAAGGATATCGATGATCTGCTCGCCGGAAATTCCCTTTCGGTAAATGACCTTTCGATCGTTATCGTATCCTATAACGATTTCGAGATCATGATCGAAAATCTCGAAGCTATCAGAAAATATACAGATTCTGCACATACGGAAGTCATTGTGGTTGATAACGCTTCAACCGACGGAGTTTCGGAATGGCTCGAGGCGCAGAATGATATAATCTTTATCGAAACCTCCAAGAACTACGGCTTTCCCGTAGCCTGCAACATAGGCGCTGCAGCCTGCAGCAGCGGGAACGACCTCTTATTCCTGAATAACGATGCCGTTCTCACCCAGAATGCCTTGTTTTTCCTGAGGATGGCTCTTTATTCCAGTCATGATACGGGCATGGTGAGCGGAGTATCAAACAACGTCACTGCACAGACCATCGACGTGCCTGATAAAAGTCTTGCCGCCTGTCAGAAATTCGGAGCATTAAATAACGTACCCATGCGAAATGCCTTAGAAATAAGGCAGCGTCTCACGGGTTTTGCCCTGCTTATCAAGTTTTATGCTCTGGAAGAAGCAATAACCGAATTCCGCTATTCATCAAACGACATAGACCGGGACATCATTTTCGATGAGCGTTTCTCACCTGCTTATTTTGAAGATGATGACCTTGGACTGCGTGTTTCACAGGCAGGCTTTCGTGAGTATCTGGTTCATAATGCTTTCATTTACCACAAGGGCGGAGAAGGCTTTGACAGCGAAAACATAACAATGATAAACAGCCGGAGCAAGTTCACCGAAAAGTGGGGCTTCGATATGTGGAGTTATGAGCTCTTTTCTGATGAGATAATAGATATGATCGAAAGAAATGAACCTGACCACGAAAAGGCTTTTACAGTTCTTGAGGTCTTCTCCGGACTTGGAGCAACTCTCTCCAGAATCAAATGGCTCTATCCCTGTTCATGGACTGCGGGTATAGAACTCTCGCCTCTCCTTGCGGGCATAGCACGCTTTTCCGCCGACAAAGTTATCTGCGACAATATTTTAAGCGGACTAAAAAAAGACAGCCCCAAAGAGCTGCCTTTGCCTAAACATTTTTTCAAATACATCATCATAGACTTTGATGCCTTCGATGACGAAGCTGCCTCTTACCTGAAGAAGCTCCTTACTGACTACCTTTCCCCTGAAGGGATATTTTTGCAGTAAAATCAATATTGTCCGAAACACTGTCTTTCGATACGCTGTCATTTGAAATACTGTCATCAGATACACCATTCTTCGACACACTGTTTCCTGATGCACTGTTTATTGACACAGCTTTCCTGACTCCGCTGGTTCTTGTAATTCCATCCTTTGGATAAGTACCTTTTCCAAGAGAATTTCTTGAAACCGCTGCGGCGGATACGGAACCCTTTGACACCGAAGAACCCATAATATTCTCGCTCACAGCTGATCTGGCCGGTTTATTGTAATTATCATTCATAATGATGAATGCTGAATTTCCAACTATTTTACCTGTGCCAACAAGACCTTTCGGGTTTTCTCTGTCAAGCGGAGTAAAGGGTGCCTTTGTTCCCCACACCGAGTCAACTACGAGTGAACCGCCGTTTTTTACGGTTCCTGCTTTTCCTGAAGAATTACCAGAATTGTCATCATTATCAGAACTATTACCACCTTTATCATCTTCTAAATAACTCCCTTCTTCAATATTCCTCTTTCTGGCTTCATTTCCCGAAATAACCATGTTTCCGGATGGGGTTTTTACCACGGCATAATTATTGGAATTGGATATAAATGCCGATTTGTTTACGCCAAACTCAACCTTCATCCCTTCGGGACAATTATAAAATGCATCCTCTTCTATTTCACAAACAGAACTTTCGATAGCAACATATTTTAATTTGTAGCAATCCCTGAAAGCATAGGTTTCAATCTTTGCTACCGAATTCGGAAGATAAATCTCCTCCAGCCCTGCTGCATTACAAAAAGCAAATGAGGGAACTGTCTCGACATTATTCGCAACGTAGGCCATCTTCATGTTTTCGCTTCCCCAGAAAGCATACGGGGCTATCAGCGACACCGTAAAAGGCATTATGAAGTTATCACTCTTCCGTCCCGGAATATACGAGACCAGTCTTGTGGAGTTCATATTATAGAGAACATTATCATTGAAAAAGAAATATGAATTGGAATTTCCGCTGCCAAGGCTGAAATCCGTTAATGAAGTGTCCCCTGCAAAAGCTCCGTCCCCAACGTATGATATGCTTGTCGGCATCGAAAATGACGATAACGACGAACACATGGCAAATGAACTGTCTCCGATGCTCTCCGTACCTTCCTGAAGCCTGACGCTTAGAAGCTTCGAGCATCCATAGAATGCCTTATTCCCTATCTTCCTAACCGACGACGGTATTCCCACTGTTTCTATCGATTTATTATTCATAAATGCTTCGTCGCCGATCTCTTTAACGTAATTCGGAATATTTACGCTCGTGATATCATCGGAAACAGAATACTTCTTCAGCACTCCGTTCTCGATTACCATCGAGCTCTCCGCCTCAAGTCCCGGCGGCCGTATTAAAAATATAAGCACTGCCGCGATTGCGAAAAGCGTCGCGACCGCAATCCTGATCCATCCCCTCATAGTTACTTTCCTCTTCCGGTTTAAGTTTCTTGGTCTTCACTCGCAAAATAATTACTGTTCGCGAAAAAGTTCGTTTCCCGGTCATTTTGAAGTCAGGTGGCGTAATACTATGAAAACACTTTTTGACACAGTTTAAAACGTTTTCTGTGTCAAAAAGTTTTTTCATTAGCGTTGAGCCACCGTGACTAAAACTCACCTTGCGACACGAGCCTTTGCGCGGGCAGGTAACGGATCCCTCTTCAGGAAGAGGAATACCGAAAGCGCTGCAAGTCCGAGTGACAGGAACCACTTAGGACTGATGGGATCACCGGTCTTAGGTGTCGAGTCAAGCGAATTTCCGGCTGAAAGATTATTCGTGTCTACATAGAAACCGTAAGTCGAGAAATGTGTAGCCGTAAAGGATGCACAATCCCTTCCGTCAATTGCTGTAAATCTCGTCGAAAGATCTTCAAGGTCACCGCTGTGGCTGACAGCCGCTGCCTGATTGTTTCCGCCGTAGAGAGCCAGCGAATCCGGAAGCGGTATCGTCAGAGTAACCGAAACGCCCTGAGGATCCTCGATCTTCTCAGTACCGGTCTCATCATAGAGTGAAATATCAAATGCATAGTACCTGAAAGCATCAATATTTCCGTATCTGTCAAGGAGCGCAGCCCTGAATTCAGCATCAGCATCGCTCGTCTTTTTGATCTTAACTACATAATTGTCTGTTGAGCCGTTGATCGTCGCTGAAGCATTATCAAGTCCTGTATCGCCTGTATCAACCGGTGCTGTCTTACCTGTGTTGACATATCCGTTTCCGTTGTTTGCAGAACCGTTGTTGGTCTGGTCAACATTCGCTGTAGATGAGCTTACCGTTGCAGACGTTGATCCACTTCCACTGCTTGAAGAGCTGCTGCTGGATGAACTTGAACTTGAGCTCGATTTCGACGAAGACGACGAAGAACTCGTTGAATAAGTTTTGCGAACCGAGAACTTAGTTTTTCCTTCTCCATAGTAGTAACCTATACCTTCTACATAAACTACGCCCTTATTGTTGTTTACCTTTACATTGTTGTTGATTCTGGATATTACAAAATCTGTGCCTTGTACAAGGTTCTTCTTTCCATCTGTGATCGTCACAACAGGAGTGGTAGCTTTTCCGGTGTACTCCGTATTCTGTGCCTTTATCGTACAATTGGCTATCGACTTTAATATCGAGAACGATGCCGTTGCCGAATCACCGTTATAGTCCGATATACCCGTTGCTGTTACCGATGCCGCACCTGCTTCAATATTGCTGCTGTATGCGGTAGTATAATCAGTTCCTTTCCGAAGTACCAGATCCGTATCCGTCGTTGATGTTACCTTTATATCCGGCGTCAGTGCAGAACCTGTCCAGTACTGATCCGCTATCGCATTGATCGACAGCGTTCCTCCAACGGATACTGTCATATTGATCTTCATGGTACCGGTGACACTGGAACCGCTTGAATAAGGCTTTACAACTACGAAATATGATCCTGCCGCATACGGGGCTCCCGTCATTTCATTTCCGCCGGAATCGAGATATCCTGTAACTTCATATTCACTCGTAGGAATGACATAGTTATCTGAAACCCTTCGAATGTTGAAGTCCGTTCCTTTTATTGCCTTTACCGTCTTTCCTGTCTGAGGAATGGCTTTCTTAATGATTGACGGGTCAGGATAGCAGTCCGATGAAAGTGAAGTCTTATTCGGGTCTTCCTCGTAAACATCAAGCTCTACATAGTAGGTTCCCTTCCATGGGTTGGTTGTCGAAGATACTGCCTTTAATTTAACGTAGTAAGTTCCCTCACTGGTCGGTGCACCCGTAATCTCATTCTGAGCCGAGTCACAATAGCTTGATATCTGATAATAGCTCGTAGGTACAAGCTGATTGTCAGAAACCCTGTAAAGGTTGAAATCCGTTCCCTTAACCACAGATGCAGGACTTCTGTCATAGAGCGAGATTACAATAGGACCATTATCCCATACGTTACCATTAAATGTCCTCTTATCCTTGTCCGGATCTTCCTCATCATATACCTTCAGAGGAACATAAAAGCTATCCTT
>CAJORC010000132.1 GCA_905236615.1 uncultured Lachnospiraceae bacterium | reverse complement strand
CGCTAAATTTTCAGTATCGTAGACAACAAGAAATTCAACGTTTCTTACGCTACTAAAAATTTTTTTCAAATTTTCTAAAATCACTTCAAATACGCCATACAGAAGAATAAGCTCAATCCCAGATAATAACTGGGGTTGAGTCTTGTTTGCTTCAAAACTTGAGGTTATAGGGAAATATATTTAGATCTCAAAAAAAGGATTGAGGATTTGGAATATCAGGAACAGGAACTGCTACCATCAGAAAATACACTTACAAAAGAATATAACTGTGCCCGAAATACCCTTCGCCGTGCTCTCAGAGGTCTTATCGAGAGCGGATACGTTCAGGCTGTACATGGAAAAGGCGTTCAGGTCATCTTTCGTCCCATAGAACAAAACACTTTTACCATCGGAGGGATCGAAAGCTTTGCCGAATCAGCCGCCAGAAACAAAAGACGTTCAAAAACCAAGGTGCTTACCTTTACGGAATTCACTGCCGATAAACGTGTATCTGAACGTACAGGATTTCCCGAAGGAGAAAACGTTATCTATATCCAGCGTGTCCGTTTTCTTGACGGAAAACCGTTAATTCTCGATATTAATATGTTCTTAAAAGATACCGTTCCTGGACTCACAAAAGAGATTGCCGCAAAATCTATTTATGCATATCTTGAAAACGAGCTCGGAATGCAGATCACAACAAGCAAAAGACGTATCACCGCTGAACGCGCAAGCCAGATAGATACTGCCAATTTAAATCTGGGTGACTATGATTTTGTATGCGTGATAACCGGACATACTTTTAACTCAAATGGTGTCATGTTTGAGTATACACAGTCACGGCACCGCCCTGACCAGTTCTGTTTTTATGACACCGCCGTCCGCAGGAAAAAGGATTAATAAAATCCGGCTGCAGCAATTACTATCAGCTGCAGCCGGATTCTTTGTTCTATTAGTTTCATTTATTTCTTTCCTGTAATGATTATCCATCTTCGTACTAATAATTTTTTTCGTTACTGTCTCATCTCAAAATTTCATCTACCGTGGTTACGGTACTGAAACTTCCCTTATTACGGGCAATTATCTCCTTCATTTTCTGAAGTTCAAAATAACTCACATAGCAGATAAGGGTCTTGTTCTCTCCTGCTATCATTCCGTAGGAGTTCATAAGAGTACATGTCTTGTTCAGCTCCTCTTTTATCTCCTTGATTATATTATCAGGATTTTTTGTAATTATTGTGACCTGCTTGATCGCATCAAAATGATCAGTAACGTTGTTGATCACAGAGGTTGCCACAACATAAACCAAAAGGCTTAATAAAGCAGCATTCCTGTTTATCAGAATAAACGCTACAGTATAAACTCCTGCATTAAAAGCAAGAAGAATATATGTAAGACTGTGGTTCTTTCCTGTCTTCTCAGCCAGATAGTCAACGATTATATTGGCAAGTATCTCAGATCCGTCGATGCAGCCGCCGACTCTAAGGATAAGTGCCAGTCCCAGACCAAGGAGTGCACCTCCGAATGCTACAGCCAGAAAGTGCTCGGTATTAAGCTCAAAGGGTACTTTTTCAAATATTTCAAGTCCCACCGTATAAACAGCAGATCCCAGAAGTGATTTGAAAGCAAATGTTTTTCCAAGAAGCTTTGCTCCCATCAGCCAGAATGGCAGAAAGATCAAAATTACAGATAGCGAAAGATTGATTCCCGTCAGTTTGCTCACTATGATCGCAATACCAGCTGTTCCGTAATCGATCGCGTCATTAGGGATAAGGATGCATATAACCGAAAAACTTGCAAGCAGTGCACCGACTATGATTATCAGGTACGAAAATAACTCTTCAAATTTCTTCTCCATGATCATTCCCCTCAAAATGATATATTTTTTTATTTTTAAAGTATACCACTCCCGCCAAGATTAATCTAACCAAACAGCCGCATCCGGCAGACTGTACGGAATAAAAAACAGCAGACCGTTTTTGATCTGCTGTTTCAAATATTTTCTTTATCCTTTTCTGCCCGTTGGTCTGATAAATACCCTCTTCGTAATATTTTCTGTATCTATCTCAGCAACGCTTCTGATATCCTCAGGTCTTGTGCGGCAGCATCCCCCGATGATTGCTGCTCCTTCACTGTACCATTCTGCGGCTCTCTCAGCATAGGTTTTCCCGTCAGCTGCTCCGGACCAGGTTTTTGTATTGCCGTCATATACCTCTCCGCTGTTAGGATAAACGCAGATTGGAATATCAGATTCTGCTTTCAGCTGTCTTACAATGGAATTTACATATTCCGGAGGAGTGCAGTTCACACCGATCGCTTTCAGATGAGGAAAATCCTTCAGTGCTTCAACAATCTCCGCTATGCTCTTTCCCTCGCTGATCTTTTCGCCATTCCGGAATGTAAAGCTTACCCAGTAGTCAGAATCAAGCTCCTCAAGCATTCGTGCGCTGTAAACAGCTTCATCAAGACGGGGACATGTTTCCACCGCAAATATTTCCGCACCGGCATCTTTCAAAATCTTCATTCTCGGAAAATGGAATGCCCTGTACTTTTCTTCTGAAAGATGATAAGTTCCGGTATATTCGCTTCCGTCTGCAAGATATGCTCCATAGGGTCCGATATCACCTGCCGCAAGGGGATAAGGTCGGCCGGAATCTTTTCCTTCTTTTTCCCACCACTCATCTCTCGCACTCCTGACCAGTTCTATCGACTTCGCAATCAATTCTTCCGCTTCTTCTTTTGAATATCCTGCCTTGCCGAAACCGTCAATACTTGCCTGATAACTTGCACATGTAACGATATCCGCACCTGCTTCAAAATAATCATAGTGAATCTGCTTTATCGCTTCGGGATTTTCCTTAAGAAATTTTGCACTCCACAATGCATCATTTACATCATATCCTCTTCTCTCAAGCTCGGTTCCCATGGGACCATCCAGTACTATAAGATCCTTCAGGCTTATTAAACTGTCAATTGAATTCATGCGATAATACCTCCAGATTTTTTAAACCAGTTTACTTCCCTTCAGCTTCACTTCCGCAGTCAAAAGATACAAACGGCGGATTCTCACCTTTCTCTTTTGCCGGCAGATACCTCTTCCAGAAATCATCAAACAGTCTGAAGATTTCCTTGTGTTTAGCATAAATTATGAATATCGTGATTATAACATAGGCGGCTGAGATAATGTCTGTAAATGCCCAGAGCACATCCGCCTGAATATTGTAAAAGATAACACATGGTATCATGTAATAGATCATATAAAGCGGCATGATCTTCTTATTCGCTTCAGTATCACCAAACACATAATTTACTGATTTCTCACAAGTATAATACATTCCTATAATTGTTGTCCATGCAAATACTGCAATTGCGATGGCTGTCAGCTTTCCTCCGATCGCCCCGTAAGCGCTTGTAAACGCATAAGTTGTCAATGCTCCTGAAGTTGCATCACTCTCCATATATGAACCGGTTATAATAATTGTAAATGCCGTAATCGAGCAGATGATCACCGTATCAATGAAAATTTCTCCCCAGCCCCAGAGAGACTGTCTTACAGGATGATCCGTCTTTGCACTTGCATGTGCTATCATACCGTAACCCGTACCTGCATCATTTGAATAAATACCTCGCGCAACTCCATACTGAACCGCATCCCTTACAGTTGCTCCGGCAAATCCTCCAACCGCTGCCGTAGGAGAGAATGCACTCTTAAGGATAAGTAAAATTACTGACGGTATTTCATTAATATGCATGATCACAACGCCAAGTCCCATTATCACGTACAGAACGGCCATGATCGGAACTGCTTTTGACATTACTGCAGAAATACGGCGAAGTCCTCCCCATATTGTAGCAAAACAGGTAATTCCCACTATAAGTGCTACCAGAAGATTTGATGTGTTAAAAGCCTGGTTCACAGAGCTCGTTACCGCTTCAGTCTGCACACCGCAGGTCCAAGGGCCAAATACAAAGCAGAAAATCGCAAGCACTACCGCACCCTTTTTCCAGCCAAAGGCATTTTTAAGCACAAAGGATCGGTCACATACATACTCATCCATTGACTTTTTATAACGCTCTCTGTAACGCTGGCCTATTATGATCTCACATGCCTTTGTTGACATTCCGAACAGGGCGGAAATGAGCATCCACACCAATGCTCCCGGCCCGCCGCTCACAATGGCTGTCGCAACGCCACTGAT
>CAJORC010000131.1 GCA_905236615.1 uncultured Lachnospiraceae bacterium | reverse complement strand
TTATGTATTTTAAACTACACAAGTGCTTATTATATTTATTTTCCTTGCTTAATCTATGATAAATGAGAGGTTTAAGTTTATGAAAAAAGAAAACGCTGACATAGCTTATGAAATCGGAATGAGAATTTCAGATTTAAGACGCTCAAACAAAATGACACAGGAAGTTCTGGCAGAAAAACTTGATGTTACTATAAAGCATGTGAGCCACGTAGAGCGTGGCTGTGCCTCCTTCTCAATCAACAATCTTATTGAGCTTTGTGATATTTTTGATTGTAGTTTGGATTACCTGATTCGTGGCAAATTCCAGGATGATGCGCTAGAGCAGATTCCAATGACTTTAATTGAAATCCTGCATTCCAACGATGAAAAAGAAAAGACAAGGCTTTCACAGTATTTGAAGATATACGCCGAACTCTATGAAAAATCAAAATAACATAAAAAAAGCTATCACTTCAACAAAAATTAAAGTGATAGCTTTTTTACCTGCTTATAAAGGACAGTCATCCCTCTTTTATCAGCAGTTCTTTACCATCAAACGCGAATGCATATTTTTTTATCTTATCCTGCATATAACCAGCTTCAAGCAGTTCTGTTTCGTATTTTTTATCCTTGATCTGCTCAAGTGCCATATCCGCAAGCTCATCAAGTGTCTTATTTTTTTCGCTTCTTCTCTTTGACTTAAATTCGATGATTATCGCATTTCTGTCCTTTACCTTTGGTCTGAGCATGACATCATACCTGCCAAGACCGCTTTCACGATTTGATCGTATCTCATAACTGTCCCTGAGCTCAACAAGCAGTCCGAGAACAAGACCATGATAAAAATTTTCCGGCGCAGACTTTCCGCTTCCATCAAATGAACTTATCATGCTCTCAGATATTTCCATCAAAGAGTCATTCATATCGTCAACATTTCCGTCTACGAGAGCCTTAATGAAATAATTATAGCTCTTTCCGGCATTTTCAAACCATCTTTTGACCAGAAGGTTGAAACAATCCCTCACCTCATAGTTGGTCAGTTTAAGCGTATATTCAGCCATGTTTCCGGTGCCTTCGATCTTTAATATTTTCAGATATCCGCCGGAGAGAAGCAGACTCCATAATGCATTATGGTTTCCTGACATTTCCCCGAAAACCAGCTGCTCATCAATCGTAGTTATTATTGTACCGCCATTAAGTAATTCCTCAAATAATTCCTTAAGCGAGCTGTCCCCCTCTCTCACAAGTTTTGATATAAGGCTGTTTGAGCTCGTATTTGCCCAATATGGCTCATACTTTCCTTTTTTAATGAAAGAGAGTATTGACCATGGATTATAGATTCCATCTATATTTCCAAAGCGAAATCCATCATACCATTCCCTGACACGCTCCTTTTCAGAAGCGTATCCATAAGCTTCAAGTGCAGCAAATACCTCGCTTTCCGTAAAGCCAAAGCAGTCTGAATACTGTTCTGTCGATATAGTGACAACATTCAGATTATTAAGGTCTGAAAACATAGATTCCCTGCTCACACGAGTTATCCCTGTCATCAAAGCGCGTTCCATATAAGGGTTGGCCTTAAATCCAAAATTAAAAAGAGTCCTCATAAAACCCGATACTTCATCCCAATAGCCATTTACAAACGCCTCCTGCATGGGTGTATCATATTCATCAAGAAGTACGATTACCTTCTTCCCATAATATTTATACAGCCATTCCGACATGACATTTATAACCATCGAGGATACCTGTTCTTCCATATCAGGATTAATACGGTCATACATGGTCTTGCCTTCTTCACTAAGTGAATCGTACAAAAAGCCGTATGACTCTTTTAAACGTGCGAGCAGAAGATTGACCGCAAGCAGGAATCCCTCATAAGTGTTTTCCTTAATCGTTGCAAAGGATATGAAAATAACCGGCCATTTCCCCTGCTCCTTCATGAGCTCCGCATCTTCAGACACTTCCAGCCCTTCAAAGAGTTTCCCGCCATTCACCTGTTTCAACGAAAGGAAATTCTCAACCGTGCTCAAAAGCAGCGTTTTACCAAATCTTCTCGGTCTGGTGATAAGAGTAACATCATCATTACTTCTCCACCATTCCGATATAAATCTGGTTTTATCTATGTAAAAGTTATTGTTCTCGATTATCTTCTCAAAATCCTGTATGCCTAACCCAACCGGCTTGTTCATCTTTATTCCGCTCCTATTTTATCTTTTCAGCATCTACTTCAATAATACTAAAATAAAAAACTCTATGCAATCACGGAACAAAGAATCCAGCTTTGCTGGATTCTCCGCGCAAGCGCGGGAGCCAAAGGCTCTTCCTATCCGCGCGCGTCGCATCATACG
>CAJORC010000130.1 GCA_905236615.1 uncultured Lachnospiraceae bacterium | reverse complement strand
CTGTCTTACTGAGCAGGATCATTTCAACGGCAATATTGACTTCTTTAAGCAGATTCGTCAGATGACCGATCTTCCTATGCTTCGCAAGGATTTTATGATAGATGAGTATCAATTCTATGAAGCAAAGATGATAGGCGCTGATGCAGTTTTGCTCATAACGGCTATCCTCGATCAGGAACAGACCAATGCATTCTATCAGCTTACAAAAGAACTTGGGATGAACGCGTTGGTGGAGGTGCACGATGAGGTGCAGACTGCCAGGGCTTTAAGGAGCGGCGCAAAGATCATTGGTATCAACAACCGTGATCTAAATGATTTTACGATCAGGCTCGAGACTACGCAAAAGCTTAGAAATGCAATTCCTTCGGATAGAATTCTGGTGACTGAAAGCGGAATATTGTCTGACGGAGATGTACTGTTTGTTAAAGGATGCATGGCAGATGCAGTTCTTATCGGTCGAGCATTTATGGAGACGGATGATCCGGCTTCATTGGCCAAAAGATGGAGAGATCTTTGATGAGTGCATCTGACAGGGTCAAAGTTAAGATATGCGGCATAAGGACACCCAAGGAGGCAGGCTGGCTTTCGGAAGAGGGTGCCGATTATGCCGGATTTGTTTTTTTCGAGAAGAGCAAAAGAAACATTACCCATGAAACAGCAGCAGAATGTTTTAAAGAACTGTCATCCGGGATAAAAAAGGTGGCGGTTTTGGTATCCCCGTCGTTGGTTGACATAAAGCGGATCTGCGACAGAGGATTTGATATTATACAGATTCACGGCGAACTTAAGGATGAAGTGCTTGAAGCAGCAGAACTTCCTGTGTGGAGAGCCGTCAATATATCTTCATGTGATGGTATCACTGTGGATATTACATCCGAAAAGATAGCAGCTGTCCTTGTAGATGCTGAAAACTTTGGCGCAGGCAAAACCTTTGATTGGAAGAGCAGCGCAGGTCTTAAGGAAAAGCTTTCGGGTAAGCCCTTTGTCTTGGCGGGAGGTCTTAATCCGGATAATGTAAAACGCGGTATAGAAATTTTTGATCCGGATATTGTGGATGTATCATCAGGAGTAGAAAACGCTGATGGCACCGGCAAAGATAGAGAAAAGATAAGAGATTTTATAGCAAAGGTCGGAAGATAGTTTCCGGCCTTTATTTATGCCTGTGAGCGGACGATGCTGTTAGCACTCTATAAAAAAGAGTGCTAATTTTCTATTGACTTTTGAATATTGCAGCGTTATAGTGTCTATTGTACTTAAGAAGCGGTGCACCGGTCAGGTCGAAGGTGCAGCGCCTGTTATTTGGAAAAGGAGTGTAGCAGAAATGACGGATAAGCACGGAAATCTTTCAATAAATAGCGAGAATATATTCCCTATCATAAAGAAGTGGATGTATTCAGACCATGACATTTTTTTAAGAGAGCTCGTATCAAATGCATCAGATGCTATTACCAAGCTCAACAAGCTCGATGTGATGGGTGAATACGAGCTGCCGGATGATTACGAGCCCAAGATCAAAATTTTGGTAAACGACAAGGACAAGACTTTAAAGGTTATTGATAACGGTCTTGGAATGACTGCTGACGAAATCGAGGAATACATCAATCAGATAGCTTTTTCGGGAGCTACGGATTTCCTTGAGAAATACAAGGGAAAGGCCGATGAGGATCAGATAATAGGACATTTCGGGTTGGGATTCTATTCTGCATTCATGGTGGCTGATGAGGTGGAGATTGATACTCTTTCCTATAGGCAGGATGCGGAGCCGGTGCATTGGAGCTGCGATGGCGGTACAGAGTTTGAAATGCAGGAAGGTCATGCAGAGAGCGTGGGAACCACCATTACACTGCACATCAACGAGGATTGCCTTGAGTTTGCCAATGAATACCGTATAAGAGAAATACTCGAAAAATATTGCTCATTCATGCCGGTAGAGATTTTCCTGGAAAACGAAAATGCAGAGGTTGCATATGAGACCGTGCTCAAAGAAGAAGTTACCGAAAAAGATACGGTAGTGGAGGAATTCACGGAAGAGGCCAAGACGGAAGAAAAAGAGAACGAAGACGGTACCAAGGAAACGGTTGAGATATCTCCTGCCGTAGAAAAGGCCAAGATCATCAAGCGTCCTGTAGCTGTAAACGACACAAATCCTTTATGGGCGAAAAACCCCAGTGATTGCACTGATGATGAATACAAAGAATTCTACAGAAAGGTTTTTCACGACTATAAGGAGCCGCTCTTCTGGATACATCTTAATATGGATTATCCGTTCCGTCTGAAGGGTATTCTGTATTTCCCGAAGATCAATCTTGAATATGAGTCGGCAGAAGGTATAATCAAGCTCTACAACAATCAGGTATTTATTGCAGATAATATCAAGGAGGTAATTCCCGAGTTTTTGATGCTTCTTAAGGGTGTCATTGACTGCCCGGATCTTCCTCTTAATGTGTCAAGAAGTGCACTTCAGAACGACGGCTTTGTTACCAAGATCTCTGAGTACATTACCAAGAAGGTGGCGGATAAGCTTTCGGGCCTTTGCAAGACAGACAAGGAAAACTATGAGAAGTATTGGGATGATATTTCACCCTTCATCAAGTACGGTTGCCTTAAGGATGACAAGTTCTGCGATAAGATGAATGACTATATTCTTTTCAAGGATATAAACGGGGATTATCAGACATTACCGGAACTCCTTAAGCCGGTGGCAGAAGAGAACGAAGACAAAGAAGATAAGAAAGATGATACATCTGAAAATCCGGATGATAATGAGGATAAGAGGGAAGTTGTCTACTACGTTACCGATGAGACAGCGCAGAGCCAGTATGTCAGAATGTTCAAGGAACAGGGCTTAAATGCCGTTCTCCTTACTCATCCCATAGATACCTCGTTTATCACTCAGCTTGAGAGAAGAAACGAGCATTACAAGTTCAGCCGGGTAGACGCAGATGTTACCGAATGTCTCAAGGAAGAGACAGCGGAGGATGAACTTAAGAGTGAACAGGAATCTCTTGAAAAGCAGTTCCGTGAGGCTCTTAACAATGACAAGCTTACTGTTAAGGCTGAAAAACTCAAAGATGATTCCATTGCATCTGTACTTACCCTTTCCGAGGAAAGTCGTCGTATGGGTGACATGATGAAGATGTACAGCATATATGGCGAGACCGGAAACAGTGACATTTTCAGAGGAGATGAAACTCTTACATTAAATGTAAACCATCCTCTGGTTAAGTTTATTTTAGAGCACAAAAAATCCAAGCGTATTCCGATGTTCTGTGAGCAGCTGTATGATCTCGCAAAGGTGGCAAATCATCCGCTTTCTGCCGAAGAGATGACAAAGTTCGTTGCCAGGAGCAATGAAATTATGATGGAGCTTGCCAAATAATAATATCGTTCTTTACCCGGATGCTTTCAGCTTTGGCTGGAGGTATCCGGGTTATTTGTTTTTAATGGTCTTTATATCGAAATTACACCGTTTGTTGCGGATTTTTACCGTTCGTTGATTAGAGGTTGACTATGATTTGAAACATAGATAAGCTGTAATTGTGATATCACTTGTAACGTTTCATAAGTCAATCGATGGAGGAGATATATGTTTATAGTAATGATTGCAGCATTTATCTTAGGTTTGATTCTGATAGTAAAATCTGCCTTCAGTATCAGAAATAACAAATTATTTATTGTAATGATGCTGTTTGGTATATGTTTAATTGCTTTGGCAATATATCTTGCGCTCCCTCGAGCTATGTGATTAGTTGAGGGAATATAAATGAAAGAACTTATAAAAATAGGGAATGTGGTAAAAGAGTTTGGTGAGAAGAGAAAAGTAAGGGCACTGGACAATGTGTCTATCCATATCGAGAAAAAAATCTGTAAAAAACCGGGTTGAAGGAATTGCTGAAAAAATTGGAATATATGACCTTTTGAATGAAAAAGTCACTTATCTTTCCGGAGGAGAAAAGCAGAGGGTTGCTATTGCAAGAGCGTTGATAAACAATCCGGAAATAATACTTGCAGATGAACCTACCGGATCGCTCGACTCAAAAAGTGGTAAAAGAATAATTGATATACTTGTTGAATTGAACAAAGAGGGGAAAACTCTGATTATAGTAACGCATGATGACAAACTGGCATCATTGGCACCCGGACAGATAATTGTTTCTGACGGAAAAGTTTTGCAGACATGTTCTTGATGAATAATCAAATAACAGTTTTCCGTACGTATGGGCTGTAAATTAATTGTACGGAGGGGACGCAAATTAAGACAACTAAATCTTAAGAATTCTTAAGGTGATTTATTAGCTGCATCGTGTTATGGTTGTATTGTAAGAAATATGATGCGAAATGCAGTACACCAGTGGGAGAGAATTTATGAATGAGATTAAAATTATGATTTGTGATGTCTCCGTAGCCGGCTGTCAGAGATTAAGTTGCCTTATTGAGAGACAGTTTAAGGAACACCGGTATAAAACAGCTATTAATTATTGCAATTCCGGGAAAGAACTTCTGACTCTTCCCATTGACTATGATCTGTTGTTTTTGGAGATTGATATGCCGCATATGGATGGCATAGAAGCAGGAAAACATCTACGGAAACTTGGGTGGCAAGGTAAACTTGTTATGATGACAGCTACTTCAAATCGCTTCAAAGAAACGTTTCAGAATAAAGTCTTTCGTTATATTTCCAAGCCTTTTTCGGAAAAAGAAATTACAGAAGTTCTCAGAGATTTCCAAAAGACTCTTTTCGGTCAAAATATCCTTATAATTCATGAAAATGGCAACGAATATCAGATCAAACAGTGTGAAATAATGTATCTTGAGTCAAGAAAAGAATATCTGCGTATTTATTATGCTCATAAGGTACATGAAATACGAGAATCCCTTTGTAATATAAAGAAAAAGCTGGATCCCAGGCTTTTTTTTCTGTGCCATAGAAGCTATATTGTAAACTTAAACATGGTAAAGTCATTCATTAAAGAAGATTCTCATATACATATGGAAAACGAAAATATCATTCCTGTTTCGCGTCGCAGGATAAAAAGTTTTTGTGACGCCTATGCCAAATATACTACATAATACTGTTGTTCAGCTGTTATAATGTGTACAAAAACTGAAAGGAAGCAAGAAATGAGGTACACTGCAGGGATAGATATCGGGGGCACGGCCATAAAGCTCGGAATTTTTGAAGAGGGAGGAAAGCTGATCGCAAAAAGCAGCATTCCCACGGACAAAAGCCATAACGGAGATCATATATTCGACAATATAAAGGAAGCTCTATACAAGCTTGTAGAATCCGAAGGAGTTGACATAAAACAATTGGGAGGAGCAGGCATCGGAGTGCCGGGCTCCGTCGTAAAGGGTGGAATAGTTAACGGGTGTGTCAACCTTGGTTGGGGAGAGATCAATGTTAAAGCACGATTTGAAGATATTCTCGGGATGGAAGTCCGTGTAATAAACGATGCTAATGCAGCCGCATACGGTGAGGTTTTGTACGGGGCGGCAAAAGGCTATAACAGTGCCTTTATGGTGACTGTGGGAACCGGCATCGGAGGTGGACTTGTAATAAAAGACCGGATTGTTGAGGGAGTTTTCGGAGCGGCTGCGGAGTTGGGGCATATTTGTATTAACCCCGATGAAAGTGTTGAGTGCACCTGCGGAAAAAGAGGTTGTCTTGAGCAATATTGTTCTGCTACCGGTATTATGCGTATGGCAAAAGAAAGATATAAAGACAGATTTTTCGATGCGAAAGAACTGTTTGATGCGGGAAAATCGGGAGATATGGATGCTCTTTCAGTGATAGATGAAGCGGCACGGGCGCTTGCATTGGGTCTTTCTTATATGGCTGCGGCAGCTGATCCGGATGTGTTTATCATTGGTGGGGGATTGTCTGCGGCAGGTGATGTATTTCTCGATCCGATTAAGAAGTATTACCGCGAGTTTGTATTCT